>CAUTSW010000130.1:0-2519 GCA_963541085.1 uncultured Campylobacter sp. | reverse complement strand
GAATTTAGCCCAGTTCCAACAGCCGTCCCGCCAATCGCAAGCTCTTCTAAAAATTTAGTCGCAGCAACAATTTGCTCGCGAGACGCTTTTAACATATGCGCATAACCGCTAAATTCCTGTCCCAAAGTAAGTGGCGTCGCATCTTGTAAATGAGTGCGTCCGATCTTTACGATTTTGCTAAATTCTTTCGTTTTTTGCTCTAAAGTTGCGTGTAGTTTATCGATTGCGGGAAGAAGTTTTTTAGCGATCTCAAGGACAAAAGCTATACGCATCGCGGTCGGATATGTATCGTTTGAGCTTTGACCTTTATTTACGTGATCGTTTGGATGGATGAAATTTGGATCTTTTACATCAAGCGCGGCTTTATCGCGAAAATCAAGTCCTAAAATTTCCATTGCGCGGTTTGCGATAACTTCGTTTAAATTCATATTTGATTGCGTTCCAGAGCCTGTTTGCCAAACAACAAGCGGGAAATTTCCATCTAATTTGCCGTCTAAAATTTCATCGCAAGCTTTCGCGATAGCATCTGTGCGCTTTTCGTCCATGCGCCCTAAATCGCGATTTACAAGCGCGCAAGCCTTTTTTAAGTAGGCGAACGCACGGATAATTTCGCTTGGCATAGTCTCTAAATCCACACCAATTCTAAAATTCTCCTTACTGCGCTCAGTTTGCGCACCCCAATATTTTTCATTTGGCACTTTGATCTCGCCCATCGTATCTTTTTCGATGCGGTATTGCATTTTGTCTCCTTTAAAATTAAAGTGCGAGATTATAACATAAAAACGAATATTAAAATTGCGATTTGATAGCAAAAAAGAATAATTTTTGCCATCAAATTTATAGAGTTTTACGCCAAATTTAGACCAAATTTCTGCTAAGCGGTATCAAATTTACAAACCAAATTTTAAACATTTCACAGCGTATCAAAACGAATTTGCACCGATTTTTCATGCGCACCAAGCCCTTCTGCTCTAGCTAATGCCATGCACTCTTGCCCTAGCTCTTTGATACCTTTATCGCTCATCGCTATAATTGAGCTTTTTTTCATAAAATTATTCACGCTAAGCGGCGAAAAAAACCGTGCGCTACCGCCGGTTGGCAACGTGTGATTTGGCCCTGCGATATAATCACCCATCGCCTCAGGTGTAAAATGCCCCAAAAATATCGCCCCAGCATGTTTAATGCGCGGTAAAATTTCAAACGGCGCAGCTGTTGCGACCTCTAAATGCTCAACCGCTAATTCATTCATCAAATTTATCGCCTCATCCATATCACGCGCGACGATAATTTTGCCTTTGTTTTCGATACTCTTTCTAGCTATGCTTTCGCGCGCAAGTGTAGGCAAAATACGCGAAATTTCATCGCTTACCTTTCGCGCGAATTCCGCGCTAGTACTCACCAAAAAGCTACTTGCGATCTCATCGTGCTCTGCTTGGCTTAATAAATCCACAGCAATATGCGCAAAATTCGCACTCTCATCGGCAATCACGCCTATTTCGCTAGGTCCTGCTATCATATCTATATTGACATCGCCAAAGACCATCTTTTTTGCGGTCGCAACGAAAATATTACCAGGGCCTGTGATTACATCTACTTTTTTAAGACTTTGTGTGCCATACGCCATCATCGCAATCGCACTTGCGCCACCGATTTTATAGGCGTTTTTAATACCAAGCACATGCATCGCAGCAAGCAATAATTCATTAACCACACCACCAACAGCAGGAGTGCAAACCACGATCTCGCTCACACCAGCGACTATGGCGGGCACGGCATTCATCAAAAGTGAGCTAGGATAGGCAGCCTTTCCACCAGGGATATAAAGCCCAGCGCGATCAACAGGCATGATTTTTTGACCCAAAATCGTCCCGTTTGCTTCAAAATTTAGCCACGATTTTTCAAGCTGTTTTTCATGATAAGAAAGAATGCGATCACGCGCCTTGATAAGTGCTGTTTTTAGCTGCGTGTCGCACTTTTCATAGGCGTATTTCATCTCATCTGGGGCAATCGCGAAATTTCCATTAGGTTGCCATTTATCAAATTTTTCAATCTGCTCATTTAACGCTATATCGCCATTTTTACGCACTTGCGCGATAATATTTGCGACGATTGGCATGACATTTGCCATATCCATATCGCCCCTATGCACAAGCGCATCAAATTTTGCCCCAAAATCGCTCTCGTTTGTGTAAAAAATCTCCATTTTCGCTCCTTTTTATGAAAATTTGTGTGAAATTTTATCCGAAATTTGGCGCGGATTATACAATTAATTTCTTAAATTTGTAACGCATAAGTTGCGAAATGTTGCCCGTAATTCCACCTTGATGAATGTAAAGTATCTGATTTTTAAAACATTTTTCATGATGAAACAGTGTGATAAAACCGACAGGATCATAAATAAGATCAAATTTAATCCCAGTTTTTTCTAGCTCTTTATACATCTGCGCAAGTTGCGATTGCGGTTTTGCAAATGGAAATTTTTTAGGCGGATTTAATATGATTAAATTTGATGGGAAATT
>CAUTSW010000129.1:0-2520 GCA_963541085.1 uncultured Campylobacter sp. | reverse complement strand
CGCGCGAAAATCGGCGTTTTTAAATGGCTAAAATATGTTTGGCGTGGTAAATTTTGGCGTATTTTTGCTTCAGATGATTCAAATAAAATGATAGAAATTATGTATGCTACTTTTAAAAACGTTGTTGCGGAGGATTTTGGCGATGAATTTAGTGGTTATGAAGCTAAATTTGAGGCGGATAAAAGATGGCAAGTGCTTATTTTTTGGGGTAAAGAAGATAGAGCTGTTAGTTTAAAAAGTGGCGAAAAAATAGCTAGTTTGATTAAAAATTCGCAGTTTTTTCCACTAAGTGGCGATCACTTTTTTTTCATTAAAAACGCAGATTTTATCGCGCAAAAAATTACTCAAATTTCTAGAAATTTAGGCTAAATTTATGCAGAATTTAATTATTCTTTTATCAATTATCTTTCTTTTTGAGATTGGATTTTATACGATTTGCGCCTTTCAATGGTATTCGTATCGCCCTTCGCGCGTTATTTTTCACTATGCGAAAAAAAAGTGGCATTTGCGATTTTTTTTTATTCCGATTGCGATTTTTTACGGGCTAAATTTCTTAAGCTTTAACGCGCAAATTTTGCTTTTGGCTTTGATTTTATTAAACGTTGCAAATATATTTTTTTGGTATAAAAAGCTAGATAAAAAGCTAGTTTTTACAGCGCGCATTAAGCGTTTTTTTATTTTTTTATTGGTGAGTGGTGCGCTTGGCGGGATTTTAAAAAATAGTCTAAATTTGGGCTTTTTCCCTTTGGTTTGCGCGCTTATTTTTGCGCTGTTTATCAGTGAAATTTGCGAGAAAATTCTATTTTTATTTTATAAAAAAAAGGCGCAGAAAAAATTAGAAAATATGCGCGATTTGATTATTATCGAAATTACCGCCAGTTTTGGTAAAACGAGCATTAAAAATTTTCTTTTTTATATCTTAAAAGACGATTTTATCGTATATAAAACGCCACGTTCGGTAAATACTTTGGGCGGTTTGATTCGCGAAATAAATGAAAATTTAAGCTCTCAAACGCAAATTTTTATCGCAGAAGCAGGTGCTAGAATGCGTGGTGATATTGCCGAAATTACGTCGCTTTTATCGCCTCAAATCGTCGTCGTTGGCGAAATCGGTGCCCAGCATATTGAGTATTTTAAAACTATCGAAAATATTCGCGCGACAAAGCTTGAAATTCTATCCTCAAAGCGTCTTAAAAACGCGTTTTGCCACACATCTAGTAGGCTTGAAAATACGGATAAAATCACGATTTATGACAATCAAATTTCAAATATCAAAGCGGATTTAAGCGGGGTGAAATTTGAGCTTTTTGATATTGAATTTTTCGCGCCAATTTTGGGCGAATTTAATGCTGAAAATATTGCTGTTGCGATTTTTGTAGCTAAAAATTTGGGGTTAAAAATAGAAAAAATCAAGGAAAAAGTCGCACTTTTAAAAAGCGTCGAACATCGTTTGCAAATCGTGCCAAATCCAAAAAAATTTATCATCGATGATGGGTTTAACGGCAACTTTAATGGAATGTCAAAAAGCTATGATTTGATGCGAAATTACAGCGGGCGCAAGGTGCTTGTAACGCCAGGAATCATCGAAAGCACAGCCGAAGAAAATCGCAAATTAGCGACTATCGCAAATGAAATTTTCGATCTTGTGATTGTGACTTCGGCGATAAATTTACCAGTTTTTAAAGAGAAAATCGACGAACAAAAATTGATTATTTTGCGCGAAAAATTGCAGCTCGTGCAAATTTTAAGCGAACAAACGCGCGAAAAAGATCTGATTTTATTTAGCAACGACGCGCCAAGTTTTATCTGAAATTAAAATTTTTAAGGTTGAATTGATTGTGATTTGACCTTAAAATTTAAAAATAAGCCAATTTGCATCATTTAAATTCTAACTTTGAGCATATTTATAGTTGTAAATTTTGATTTTAGAATAATGCTGATGCAAAAAAATAAAATTTAAGTCAAAAACATCTAAAAATAGACACAACCTGTCTTTTGCCTATGCTAGTATCTTGCTATTTTGCAAGGAGAAAAAATGTGCGCGATGTCAAAAAAACCGCTTATTTTTAAGAGCAAATGCTTAAAATGTGGTGCGATTTTAAAGTGTGAAAATCGTAGTGATGCCATTTGTATGCCAAATTTGGTTTGTAAAAAGTGCGGTGGGGAGATGAGACTAATAAAGCCAAATTTGCTTGATGAAATTTTGGCAAGAGGGGATTTTAAATTTTTTAATCAGCACTTTACACTAAAACAACTCTACAAAACAGGCTTAAAAACAATAAAAATTTAAACCTGTTTTGTTAAATTTCTACTCAAATTTAAAAAAGGAATTTCATGAAAAAATCTAATAAATACGATAAATTAGCATTTCGTTTGGCTCAAATTTTAATCAAATTTAACAACCGTGAACGCTTTAGTAAGCAAGAATTAGCTGATGAATTTAACGTAGATGAAAAAACGATTGAACGCGATTTGAATTATCGTTTAAACATAATGCCTATCTTAAAGGATAAAAATAAA
>CAUTSW010000128.1:0-2556 GCA_963541085.1 uncultured Campylobacter sp. | reverse complement strand
TTTTGTAAAATGCGACACAAATAAAGGCTGATTTATGCCTAAAAGCGAGTTGGCTAGATTATCAAACGGCAGATTGTTGTTTGGGTTATTTAGATCATCTAAAAGTGGCTGAGTTGTTGGCGAATTTCGCAAAAATGTATCTCTTAGAGTAATAGCGTGCGCGCTAATTATGCCAAAATCTCCCTCTGCTGCATTTTGCAAAATTTCGGCAAAAAACGCATCTGAATATGTGTCGCCATTTGGTTTAAAATACTTTTTTTGTTTTTTGTTTTGATACGCTTTTACGCCCCAAAATGCGTTTTGTTTTGCTTTTTCATAGGCGTTTGGATTTAAAATTTGCTCGCTAGAAATTTCCCAAACTTTAAAATACTTTGCCAAAAATTTACTCTCATCAATATAAATTTCATCATAAATTTCAGGCAATTGATTTACATTTTGGTCTAAGTCTGGAGGTAAAATTTTAGAGTGTGTGTGATATTTTGTATAATTTTGAGTTTTTTCATACATAGTATTTTTTGCAAAATTATAGTGATTTGTATCTTTTATAGAACACGCGCTAAACATAAGCGCAACGGCTAAATATGTGCTAAATTTGAGATTTTTCAAACATTCTCCTTGTGAAATTTTAGCTATAATTCTATCAAAAAATCAGGATCAAATTTGCTACAAAATATCTTAAAAATTCTACAATCCCAAAATATTTTTCTCACAGGTGGCGGTGGCGTCGGAAAAAGTTTTACGACGATGCAAATCATCTCTCATTATAAATTAAACGGACAAAAAGTCATCGCTCTTGGTAGCACTGGTATCGCTGCTGTGGGGATTGGCGGTGTTACGTTGCACTCATTTTTTTGTCTTGGAATTTGCCAAAATTACGATGAATTGCGCGTGCAAGATCGCAAAAAATCGCAAAAAGAGCGCGTAGAAAAACTAGCTAAAATTTTAAAAAATACCTCTTTGATTATTATTGATGAAATTTCCATGATTTCGCCAAATGTGCTTGATTTAGTCTATTTTAGGTTGACGACACTTGGATTTTGTGGGCGCGTGATGGTTGTTGGAGATTTTTTTCAGCTACCGCCTGTTTTTCGCAATGAAAGCGATGAAAAAACCGGCATTTTTGCTAATTCTAAATACGCTTTTGGCGCGCTTTCGTGGCGAGAATTTAATTTTAAAATTATTGAATTAATCGGCTCAAAACGCACACAAAATGCCGAATTTAGCGAGGTTTTATCAAATTTACGCATCGGAGTTTTATCGTCTAAAATCACGCATTATCTATCGTCGCTTTTAGCATTGGCTCCGCATGAAAATGATAGCGTGATTTGTGGCACGAATGCTGAGGCAAATTTGATTAATGCTAAAAAACTAGCTCTTTTGCCTGGAAATTTGGTCGTTTGTGAGGCGATTATAGATATTTTGACACCCAGTGCGCAGGTCGATTCGTGGCTGAAAAACTTTGAAAACATGCGTATTTTGGAGCTAAAAATCGGCGCAAAAGTGCTTTTTACTATCAACAAACGCTTTGACGAAATTCAAATTTATAATGGCGAATCGGGAATTATCAGCGAAATTATTCACGAAAATGGGGCTGTTTTGCGTATTGAAGTTATAAAAGAAAACGGCGAAAAGGTCTTGCTGGAGCGCAATCCGTATGAATTTAGCGATTATGCTGATGAGAATGCAAAGCCAATTGCGACGTTTTATCAATTTCCGCTTCGTTTGTCGTATGGATTGACGATTCATAAATCGCAAGGTATGTCGATTGCAAATTTGACATGCGATATCAATAGGATTTTTGCGGATGGGCAGCTTTATGTTGCTCTTTCGCGTGCAATGGACCCGCAAAATTTGCGTATTTTGTATAAAAATCCAGCGCGTTTTGGCTGGTATTTATCGCAAAAACTAAAAATCAATCGCGAAGTGATGGACTTTTATCACAGCTCAAATATTTTGCGTTTTTGATTTGTATTTTTAAACATATAAAAACTAGAAATAGGAGAACTAAGATGCAAAAGACCACACAAGATACCATAAATAACGTAGTTTGGAAGGCTTGCGACACATTTCGCGGCACGATGGATGGAAGCGACTATAAAGACTATGTTTTAACGATGCTTTTTGTTAAGTATCTATCTGATTTTTATAAAGAAAAGCTTGAGCAACTAAGAGCTGAATACGGCGAGAAGAGCGAGAGGATCGAAGCAAAGCTAAAGAAAGAGAAATTTAAGCTTGATGAGAGTTGCACCTTTGAGTATCTTTTAGCACACAAAGAGGCTGCAAATTTAGGCGAGATAATGAACAAAACGCTAGAAAAGATCGAAGAGGACAACAAAGATAAGCTTGAAGGCATCTTTAGAAGCATCGACTTTAATAACAAAAACAAGCTTGGCGACACAAAAGAGAGAAACGCTATCTTGAAAAATTTACTTGAGGACTTTAGCGACGCTAGGCTAGATCTTCGCCCCTCTATGCTTGAAGGCAACGACATAATAGGCGATGCATACGAGTATCTTATAGCTCATTTTGCAAGTGACGCTGGCAAAAAAGGCGGAG
>CAUTSW010000127.1:0-2577 GCA_963541085.1 uncultured Campylobacter sp. | reverse complement strand
AATTTATCACGCTTCTTAGCTCAAGTGACAACAAGATCGACGCGCTAAAAGATATCGTGATCTCAAAGCTCATCAAGCGCAATATCCCGCCAGTAGCGATCACAGAGACAAAAAGAGAGCCAGCAAGTGGGGGAAATTTAAAGGCGACGCTAAAGCTAAATGACACGCTTGATAGTGAAAACTCAAAAAAGATCACCAAAGCGATCAAAGACTCAAAGATCAAGGTTAGCGCGCAGATCAGGGGTGAAGAGATCAGGGTGACAAGCAAAAGCATAGATGACTTGCAGGAGTGTATAAAGCTCGTTAGGGGACTAAACCTAGAACTTCCGATAAGCTTTAAAAACCTAAAATGACGCATTTTTCGCTTTATTATGCGTCGTTGATTTAAATTTTTGCTCGGTCATTACCAGCTCGGTAACTCCCGTCACAAAAATTTAAATCGCCTCGCCTAATTTTGCGAAATAATCGTATGGTTTTTATAGTGAAATCTTGCAGACTTGCAGGCTAAATTTGTGAAATAGCTGCGTGACTTTTACATTTAAAATTTCGCAGGATTTTGGGCTAATTTTGCGAAATTTTGCATGGTTTTTGTATCTAAAATTTGGTGTATTCGTGGATGAAATTTTGCCTTATCGTTTTATTTAAATTTGATCTATCTAAATTCTAAAAAGGAGTAAAAATGGGCTTTTTTGAGAAAATCCTTGGTAAGCAAATAGACCTTGGCGAGCAGATGCCGATCTATTTTGTAAGTAGCGACGAAGACTACATGCAGCGCGCATTTGAGCAAGCCAGAGAGAGCTTTAAGTATTTTTGGCGTGAGCTTTACTGGGAGCGCCGCAGGATCGTGCCTATGCTTGATTATGCGATGGTAAAAATTTGCTTCTTAGACGTCATAAACGGCGAAGAGGTGGGCGAACACATGTGGATAAATGACGTTGAATTTGACGGAGAGACGATATATGGCACGCTCGTAAATGAGCCTGACGCGGTGCAAAACGTAAAAGTTGGCGATCAAATAAGCGCAAAATTTACCGATATGAGCGACTGGCTCTTTGCGATAGATGGACGTGCTTATGGCGGCTTTAGCGTGCAGGCGATGCGCTCACGCATGCAAAAAGATGAGCTAGCCGAGCATGACGCGGCTTGGGGACTTGATTTTGGCGATTTTAAAGACATTTTGGTAGTTTTCGAACAAAAAGAGCACCCAGAAAATTTGATAGAGCATCCGATGAGCAAAAATATGCGCGGCCAGGTGGAGCAGTATATAAAAGCGCATCCAAGCATGGTCACAGACACCGACGAGCTTGGCTTTACGCAGCTTCACCACGAGGCACTTGCCGGGAATTTAACGATCGTAAATCTCTTGCTAGAAAATGGCGCTAATAAAAACGCCCGCACAAAAAGTGGCAAAACCGCAGCTGAACTTGCTAAGCAAATAGGCTGGAGCGAAATCGCAAAGGTGCTTAAATAGCATTTCGTGTAAATTTTTAGGATTTAAATTTGAGTTATCAAGACATTTTAACTATAAAGGAAAACTTATGAATCAAAAAAATAACGGGGACATTAAAATAAAATCACCACAAGAACTTTTAGAAAGTCTTTTACGTTTTCATCCATTATTACTATCTGGAATCAGCTTGGTTAGCATGATTTGCTATTTTATATATTTTGGTATTTTTATTGGTTACTTTCCAGTTTTAAGTGGTTCTGATATTTTTTATTTTGGTGGTTTGTTGTTTTTTACAATCGTTATTGTTTCTATAATTGCTATACTTCCCATGTTTTTATATCCAGAATATTATAAAACAGGAAAAAATGTAAAGTTACTTTTAGCAACGACTATACCACCTATATTAATTTATACTTATCTCCTATATATTTCATCTATCTCAAAATTGTATGTGTTTGTATCTGTATATCTGCTTATATTTTTTTTAATATGTCTGGCATTTAAATTCAAAGAATGGTTTAATAAAAAAAGTTGGTTATATATTTTATTAGCAATCATTACATATATAGCGGGTTTAACAATACTTATATACTCTACCCCGAATGAATACAGAGACGTTATTAAAAATTTATTATTTCTTTCTTCTTTAATGTGTTTTTTTATTCCTCTGGGATTTTTATTTTATATGGAGGGCTTTTATAAAATAAAAGGATATAAAATCATTTTGACTATTTTTATTATTGCAATACCGTCATTCTTTTTTATAACTCTCACAAGCTATATCGCAGAACAATTTGGATTGAGTAATATTAATTACAAATACCTAGTAATTGAAAAAGGTGCTTTGGGGGCTATTTCGGATAAAATTCATCAAAATGGCAAAAATATCGGTAAGTGTAAAACTTATTACGAAGAAGATAAAGTAAGTGGTGCTATAAAACTTTACGACATCAAAGCGCTATCAACTCTTGGTAAATTTTATTATTTAGAAGCAATTGGTTGTGAAAATAATGAGAAAATAAGATTTGAACTTGACGCAAGTAAAATCATCTCAAGAAAAAAATAAGAAAGGTAAATTTGAGTTATCAAGACATTTTAGATGAAAAAGATGAGAGCGTTAAAAACGC
>CAUTSW010000126.1:0-2608 GCA_963541085.1 uncultured Campylobacter sp. | reverse complement strand
AAATGGCAAAAAATAGCCGAAGGATACGGCAGAATGGTTTTAGGATATTTTGGTAAAACTCCTGTAAAACCTGATGAAAAAATTATCGAATTGGCTTCAAAACAGCTAAATTTAGCCCCAACAACACAAAGCGCGATAGACATTGCAGACGCTGATAAGACAAAATCTATTGAATTTGCAAAAGATACATTAAAACAAAATGGCATTGAGGCAACAGAAGAGAATATTTTCATATTCTTAGCTTGCAAAGAAAAAGGGCTGGTGTTCTTAAAAGGCAACGGTAAAGTAATGATCCGAAAAAATCAGCTAAGCAATGAAAATAATTACAATGTAGTGATTAATGGAAACAAATACGCTGTTTGTGTTGATGAATATAAAAATGGTTACAATGTTTTAGTAAATGGAAATCGTTTTTCGGTCTCTCTTGAAAAGGCAAAATCTATAGCCAAAGATTGCGAAACACAAGCAAGTAAAGGCGTAAGCGCGTCTGGAAATTTAGAAAGGATATTATTATCTCTCATCATTTGAGTATTAGCAGTAAGCGCACCTCCTGGCATCGGAGAAAAGGGAATTATAGGGCTTACACGAGTAGCCTCTGGTGGTAAAAAATACTCTTTTAGACAATCTTGCAATACATCTTCATACTCTAAAATTTTATTAATATCAAGGCCTAAATCATAATCCTTGCCTTTTGTTGCGTGAAGTAAAGTTAAAATATCTGGTTGACTTGTACCGCCACTTACTGGGTGAGCCGCCAAATCTATCCCATCAACACCAGCTTCAAGCGCAGCAAGATAGCACGCTACGCTAACACCAGCTGTCTCATGCGTGTGTAAGCGCACATGAGTGCCCTCTGGAAGTAGTTTTTTCGCCATTTTTATCGTTTCATAGACTTTTTGTGGGCTACTTGTACCACTTGCGTCTTTAAAACAAACACTATCAAAAGGAATTTCTTCTTTTAAAATTCGCTTTAAAATCATCTCGTAAAATTTAGAATCGTGTGCGCCGTGGCATTTTGGCGGTAGATCCATCATCGTAATCGTAATTTCGTGTTTAAGACCATATTTTTTGATACATTCGCCACTAAATCTTAAATTTTCAACGTCATTTAATGCGTCAAAATTTCGTATTGTATTTGTATTATGTTTTGCAAAAAGTTTAGCGTGAAGGTCGATTATTTCGCGACTTCCTGTATCTAGTGTTACGGTATTTATTCCGCGCGCAAGAGTCTGCAAATTTGCATCGGCTCCGGCTTTTTCGCGAAATTTATCCATCATCAAAAACGCATCTTCATTTGTATAAAAATATAGACTTTGAAATCGTGCCCCGCCGCCAAATTCAAAGTGTCTAATATCTGCATGTCGCGCAGCCTCAACAGCTGGTAGAAAATCATCCATCAAAACTCGCGCACCAAAAACAGATTGAAAACCATCACGAAATGTTGTATCCATCACATCTATAACTTTTTTAGCCATCAAAAAACTCCTTAACTTAATTTTTTATCAAAGTATAAACACTAATCGTTATTATGACAATAGGGACGATAAATTTCAAAACAAAGAGCCAAATTTCAAAGCCTTTTTTCGACATAAACGTCTCAAATAACGCGTAAAGCTTCTCTTTACTCATCACCCAACCAACAAAAATACTAAATACCAAAACGCCAATTGGCATAAAAATATTTGACGTAATAAAATCTAAAATATCAAAAAACGCAATTGATTTTTCATTACCAATAGCACCGGCTGGAATACTCAAAAATGCACTCGTATCTTCATAATATGAAAGCACACACAAAAGCCCCAAAATATAGACAAAAATACCAATAATTACTATGGATTTTATGCGAGTAAATTTAAATTGATTTATAAAATAGAGCACCATCGGTTCTATCATCGAAACAGCAGATGTGATTCCCGCAAAAAGTAAAGAGATAAAAAATGCAACTGCGATGTAATTTCCACTTCCGCCAAGCTCCGAAAATAGCGATGTAAGAGAAATAAAAATAAGCCCAGGACCCTCACTAGCTGGCTGACCTGCAACTATCGGAATAAACGTAAAAACGATAAGCCCCATCAAAATACTAACAACCAAATTTATCAATATTATAAACATTGTAGAGCGGGTCAAATTTGAATTATCAGGCAGACTAGAACCATAAGTAAGCACCGTACCAACACCCATAGATAGCGAAAATAGCGAGAGCCCAAGTGCTTGTAAGATTATATTTGGATCTAACATTTTGGAAAAATCAGGAATAAAAAGAAATTTTAGAGCGTCTACAAAATGATCGCCTTGAAAAACAGAATATATCACAATCGCGACAAGTAGCACCACAAGCAGTGGCATCATCCATAAATTTAGTCTTTCTATACCGCTTTTAATGCCACGCGCAACAGAGTAAAAGACTATCAAAAATACTATCGTAAAACATAAAAATGCGCTAGTAAAATTTGAAGAAAGTAAATTTTCAAAGACACCTCCAGCCATTTCTTTGCTCGGCAAAGTGGTAAAACCAAGACAAACATAGTAAAAAATCCAACCAATAACTAACATATAAAAAGATGAAATAAAAATAGCCGTAAGCATAAAAAGTCCACTCATAGAC
>CAUTSW010000125.1:0-2647 GCA_963541085.1 uncultured Campylobacter sp. | reverse complement strand
CGCAAAGCTTCGCCCACTCATTTAAAACTGCACTAAGCCCACCGCGTGTCGCATCACGCATTGCTGTGGGGTAAATTTTAGCTTCAATTAGCGCATCAACCTGTGCGCAAAGTGGAGCACAATCACTCATAAGCTCACTCTCAAGCGCAATCTCATCGCGCGCAGCCAAAATAACCGCGCCATGTCGCCCAATATCGCCGCTTAGGACTATTTTTTGCCCGCTTTGCAACCTCTTTGCATCTACGTTTGCGTCATTATAAATTTCGCCAATCCCGCTCGTGTTTATAAAAATCCCGTCACATTTGCCAACCGGAACGACTTTTGTATCACCACAGACGATTTTAACCCCCGCCAAATCCGCAGTTTCGCGCATACTTTTAAGGATAATTTCAAGTTCATCGATAGAAAATCCCTCTTCGATTATGAGCGCACAACTAATATATGACGCCCTAGCCCCGCTCATAGCTAGATCGTTTATTGTGCCACAAACCGCGATTTTACCGATATTTCCGCCATTAAAAAATCTAGGCGTCACAACAAAACTATCCGTCGTAAAAGCCAAATTTCGTCCAAATTTTGGCAAAATTGCCGCGTCGGTTGCACTATTTAGTAGATCGTTTTTAAAAATTTTAAAAATTAATCCATCAATTAAGGCATTCATCTCTTCGCCACCACCACCATGAGAGAGCAAAATTTTATCACTCATTTTTTATCCTTAAAAATTTAGATTTTATACGATTTTTCATTGAATTTTACGTAAAATTAGCTGTAAAATTAAACACAATTACTTAAAAATTTGTATAAATTTTCCAAAACCAAGCGCAAATTTTTGAGCTATAAGCATTATGAAAATTTAAAGTTTTATAGCCTTTATCACCTATTTCGCGCATATTTATAATATGCCGCACAGGCCCCCTCAGATGAGACCATGCATGAGCCGACGGGATTTTGTGGATTGCAAACTTTGCCAAAAACCTTACAATCAAATGGTTTTTTGTGTCCGCGTAAAATTTCCCCGCAAATGCAAGCACGATTTTCGCCTTTACTTTCAACCGCGCAATCAAAGCATTTTTTTGCATTAATCTCATCAAAATCTTCTCTTAAATCAAGCCCTGAATCAGCGATCTCTCCAAGCCCGCGCCAAGTAAAATCGCACGTCGTAAAATAGCGCGCAACAAGCTCTTGCGCTTTTAAATTTCCATCTGTTTTAACGACGCGTTTATACTCATTAAACACTTCATAAGTGCCTAAATTTCGCTGTTTAACAAGGTTTAAAATGCTAAGCATAATATCCACTGGCTCAAATCCACTTACGGCAATCGGCTTTTTAAAATCCTGTGCAATACTCTCATAAACGCGCGAACCAGTGATTACACTAACATGACTAGGCCCTAAAAATGCATCGATTTTAACTTCTTTATCGTTTAATATAGTGCGAACCGGAGCTGGAACGGTGACGTGATTTATGTGAAAAAAGAGATTTTTTATGCCCAAATTTAGTGTTTTTTGCACCAAAACAGCACTCATCGGCGTCGTTGTTTCAAAACCAATCGCAAAAAATATCACGCGTTTTTGCGGATTTTCTTGTGCGATTTTTAGACAATCAAGCGGCGAATAAAGCGCACGTATATCATGCCCTGCTCCGCGAATTTTTTGCAAACTCGTAAAGCTTCCAGGCACCCTCATCATATCAGCCAAAGAGCAAAAAATCACATCTTCCATTGAGGCTAATTTTATCGCTTGATCAATTGCAATTTTTGGCATGACACACACAGGACAGCCTGGTCCGTGGATAAAATTTACACTCTCACCAACGAGCTGTGAAATACCAAATTTCATAATCGAATGCGTATGTCCGCCACAAATTTCCATAATATTTATGGGATTTTTTGCCTCTTTCTTTATCAAATTTGATAGTGCCAAAATGATATTTTTATCACGAAAATCGTTAATTAAATCCATTAAATTTCCTAAAATTTACCTTTTTTTATCTACTTTTTTAAACCCAGCGCGAACTAAATTTTGGCTAGAAAAATCGTCGCTGGGTTTAAAAGCTTCACGCATAGCATTACAAATTTAGTTTAATTTTTGGTTTCGTCTAAATTTCTCATTAAATTTAGCCCCAAATCGCCATCATCAACTGAAATTTCACCATTTTCCATAGCGCTAGTAATCTTTTTGTATTCAGCCAAGCTCTCCAACGCATACTCGGTGTCGATTTTTTCCATCGCAAAACCAACATGAATCAACACATACTCACCAACCGCAACAGGCTCAGCAATCAAATCTAAACTCACGCCACGCTTTACACCCAAAGTCTCAACAATCGCATAATTATTTTCATCTATACTAAGCACGCGCGATGGAATTGAAAGGCACATTATCTAAGCTCCATTTTAAATTCTAAAAATTTAATCCACTTCTCAAACCCAGTTCCGCTTAAGCTATCTAGCTCAATAACATCGGCGCGCGGATTTAGCTTACGCAATTCGCGAATGACTTCGTCGCTATCAAATTTAAAAAGCTCTTTTACATCTGATTTTGTGATAATAACAAGATCGGCGGCGCGAAACATCACTGGGTATTTTGAAATTTTATCACTACCTTCTGGCGATGAGATTAGCACAACATTTAAGTGTGCCCCGAC
>CAUTSW010000124.1:0-2657 GCA_963541085.1 uncultured Campylobacter sp. | reverse complement strand
CCTCCATGGCTGCTAATTTCATAGGTTGTTTTTGCGCTACTTGATAAGCGGCCTCATCGCCTGAAAATAGCACGAAAAGTGAGCTTAAAATCCCAAAACTACTTGCTAAAACAAATGATCTTTTTGCCATTTCAAAGTGGCGATTTTTTAGCATAAAATAAGCTGAAATTCCCAATACAAAAAGTGCCGATGCAATATATCCAGAAGCTGTCGTATGCATAAATTTAGATATTGCGACAGGATTTAATGCAACATCTATAAAGCTACTCATTTCATTGCGTGCAGTGGCTGGATTGAATGTTGTGCCGACTGGATTTTGCATCCAGCCATTTGCAACCAAAATCCAAAATGCGCTTAAATTTGATCCGATCGCCACGCACCATGTTGAAAATAGATGAAATTTAGCACTAACCTTGTCCCAACCAAAAAACATTACGGCAAAGAAAGTACTCTCTAAAAAAAATGCAAAGAGTCCTTCAATTGCAAGCGGCGCTCCAAAAATATCGCCAACAAACCAGCTGTAATTCGCCCAATTTGTTCCAAATTCAAACTCCATAATAAGCCCAGTGGCAACCCCAATGGCAAAATTTATAGCAAACAATCTTGCCCAAAATTTAGTTATTTTCAACCAAATTTCACTGCCCGTTTTAACGTAAATAGTTTCAGCAAAAGCGATAATAAACGATAATCCTAGCGTCAGCGGTACGAATAAAAAGTGGTAAAGTGCAGTAAGTCCAAATTGCGCTCTACTCCAATCTACAGATGATAATTCCATTATTTTTCCTTTGTTAAATTTTTAATTACATATTCATATTTTTGTTCATTGGTACTAAATTTTTTATTTAAGTTTTCATTAAAGAAAAATGTCTTTATGACAAAAAACATAATAAATAATTTTAATAAAATAATTGTCCAAAGCCCCTTTCCAAGGGACATTTTACGAAAACCATCTGTATATAAATATAAAATTTGTCTTATTTTTTTCATAGCGCGGATTTTAGCCCATTTTGCTTTAATTTGACTTAAAATTTATTAAAATCTTAAAATTTTTTTAAGAAATATTTGCCGATTAATATTTTAAATTTTTATAGTTTACTTATAGCTAGATTTATATATCTATTATCAAAAGCTTTCGCAACCTTTTGCGTTTTTAAGATCACACGATTTGCCAAACTACTCTTTTGCGCGTTTGATGTCTTCGTCTTTGCCATCTTCTATTTATAAAAGTCCCAAATGCGTAAATTTGTGCTAATTTGCTGCAAATTCCACCAAAACTGTCATCGCAAGCGGATTTTTATATTTGATGCCGGTTTTTGTGTTTTGTGCTGTTAGGTTGCCCATCAAGATACATTTGTGATAGCGTTTTGCAGCTTGTGTATATAACCAAATAATAGCTAAAAATTGCGCGTTTTTTGAACCATAAATTTGCGCCACAACAAATATTAAATATTAGTAAATTTTGCAACGAAATTTAAAAAGATAATTTATGTTTGTAAATTTAAATAAAGTGCTGATTTTAGTTTTATTTTGATGGAATATAAAAGATTAAAATCCGTGCAAGTTGTATAAAATAAAAATGCGCCGAAATTCTAAATTTCTAAAAATTTAGATAAATTTGGCGCAAATTTAAAGCCTATTTTAAAGTCAAAATATGCTCAGCGACCGCAGCCATATCCTCTTCGCTTAGGTTTGCCATTTGACCTTTCATAACAGCACCCATCGCGAATTGATTTAGCTCGCCAGCTTTGTATTTTTTCATATTTTCAACCATCGTGTCTTTATCTAAAGTGGTCAAAACCGGAACTTTATTCAAATACGATTTTTCCGCTTTTGGCCCGTGACAGGCGACACATTTTTTGAAAACTTCCGCGCCATCAGCGAACGCAGATGAAGCGCAAAGCGCAGCTAAACTAGCTAAAAAAACTAATTTTTTCATTACTTATCCTTTGATTTAAGATGAGCCAGAAGTATATATTAAAATATTAAAATTTCACTGAAATGTTGTAGTAAATTTGCGATGAAATTTGAACTTAAAAGCGCAACACACGCCAAATTTCATCAAAATTTGCGCTAAATTCTATGAAATTTAACGCAAATTTTAAGCTTAAATTTCGCCCTTTGCAGCTTTTTTGTAGTATTGAATTTGATCTTGTTTTATTATTCTAATATAGTTTGTATTTCCCGCAATCCCCGTAAATACGCCAGCTGTTAAAACATATGTCGATTTTTCATCAATATATTTGTGATTAAGACACCCAATAATCACATTTGCGACCATTGATCCGTAATCTTTTGGTGTAACAATGACCGGCTCCACACCCCAAACTAGTGTCAATGAGTGCGCCGTCTCTTCATCGTGCGCTACGGCTAAAATTTGCACTTGGCAGCGATTTCGTGCGAGTTTTATTGCTGATTTTCCAGAGCCTGTTATAGCGATGATATTGCGCGCTCTTAGCCTTTGCGCAAGACGTGTTGTGCTTGAAGTGATCATATCTGTCTCATCAAAAAAATCAAACTCATCATATTTTCCATAAGGGTAAATTTTCTCAGTTTCACGGATAGTTTGTGCCATCGCTTCTACGACTGCGACAGGGTTTATCCCGACTGCACTCTCTTCGCTTAGCATAACAGCATCTGTTCCATCTAGCACAGCGTTT
>CAUTSW010000123.1:0-2689 GCA_963541085.1 uncultured Campylobacter sp. | reverse complement strand
CGCGAGAATGAATGCGATGGAAAATGCAACAAACAATGCAAAAGAGCGTGTGCGAAGTCTAAATTTGGCATACAACAAAGCCAGACAAAGCTCAATTACCACTGAGTTGATAGAAATTATCAGTGGCGTAGAAGCAATGAAATAATTTTAAGGAGTATGGATGAAAGGTAATATTACCCAAATAATCGGTCCTGTTGTGGATGTCGATTTTGTTGATTATCTTCCAAGTATCAACGAAGCTATTGAAGTAAAATATGAAGTTGAAGGCAAGAGCAAAAGACTTATTTTAGAAGTAGCTGCGCACCTTGGTGATAAACGTGTAAGAACAATCGCTATGGATACTACTGATGGATTAAAAAGAAATTTAGAAGTTACTGCGCTAAAAGGGCCTATTAGTGTTCCTGTTGGCGAAAAAGTTTTAGGTAGAATTTTTAATGTTGTTGGTGATTTAATTGACGATGGTAAAGAGGAAAAATTTGATGAAAAATGGTCTATCCATCGCGCTCCACCAGCATTTGAAGATCAAAGCACAAAGAGTGAAATTTTTGAAACAGGTATTAAAGTTGTAGATCTTTTGGCTCCATATGCAAAAGGTGGAAAAGTTGGACTTTTTGGTGGTGCTGGTGTTGGAAAAACGGTTATCATCATGGAGCTAATTCACAATGTTGCATTTAAACATAGTGGTTATTCAATATTTGCCGGTGTTGGTGAGAGAACTCGCGAGGGAAATGACCTTTATAATGAAATGAAAGAATCCGGCGTTTTAGATAAAGTTGCCTTATGTTATGGACAAATGAATGAACCACCAGGGGCAAGAAATAGAATTGCGATGACTGGTTTGACAATGGCTGAGTATTTTAGGGATCAAAAAGGACTTGATGTCTTGATGTTTATTGATAATATTTTCAGATTTTCACAATCTGGATCAGAGATGTCTGCGCTTCTTGGTCGTATTCCATCAGCTGTTGGCTATCAACCAACTCTTGCGAGTGAGATGGGTAGATTACAAGAACGTATTACGTCAACTAAAAAAGGCTCAATTACGTCAGTTCAAGCAGTATATGTTCCAGCTGATGACTTAACAGATCCTGCGCCAGCGACTGTTTTTGCACATTTAGACGCAACTACTGTTTTGAATAGATCTATTGCCGAAAAAGGAATTTATCCAGCCGTAGATCCACTTGATTCTACTTCGCGTATGCTTGATCCGCAAATTATTGGCGAAGAGCACTATAAAGTAGCACGCGGTGTTCAAGCTGTTTTACAAAAATACAAAGATTTGCAAGATATTATTGCAATTTTAGGTATGGATGAGCTTAGTGAAGATGATAAATTAATAGTTGAACGTGCAAGAAAAATTGAGAAATATTTATCTCAACCATTCTTCGTTGCGGAAGTTTTCACAGGTAGCCCTGGAAAATATATTACTCTTGAAGAGACAATTGCTGGATTTAAGGGAATTTTAGAGGGCAAATACGACGACCTACCAGAAAATGCATTTTATATGGTGGGAAATATCGACGAGGTTATCCAAAAAGCTGAAAAATTGAGAGCTTAGAGGGAGTCTTTATGAATAATACTTTTAATTTGGAGATTGTAACGCCTGAAGGTAAAATTTTTTCAGACGAAGCTAAATTTGCTCAATTTCCAGGTAGTGAAGGTGATTTAGGCGTTTTACCAGGACACGCGTCCTTGGTAACGCTTTTAAAAGCCGGAATTATTGAAATTACGGATAAAAATGATAAGAAAGATATAGTTGCAATCAATTGGGGTTATCTAAAAATTGATGAGCAAAAGGTCTCTGTTTTAGCAGAAGGTGCTGTTTATATTGGTGGCAATAGTGATAGTGTAATTGCAGCATCTTTACAAAGAGCAAAAGATCTTATTAAAGCTATGGCAAACGATAGCTCAGTCTATGCTAGTACGGTCGCCAAGTTAGATAGTTTTGCAGGAATAAAATAGATGACGCAAGATATGCTTATGGCGTATTTTCAAAAGAGCACGGTAATTACAATTGTCGTGCTCGGTTGGTTGTCGCTATATTTTATTATTACATTTACAATTTTAATTTCGCGAGTTATTGGTCTTAGTGTTTGGCATAAAAATGAAGAAAAAGCTGTGGAATCTTTACTTATGGGAGCGCGATTGGCGACTATAAATTCCGTTTTAAAAAAATGCGGAACTGGTTCATTATGCAAAGAAAAGATAAGCATTTGTATCTCTCGCGCTGAACGAGATGCCACCAGTGGTCTTGCTTGGCTTGCCATTATTGCTTCTACTTCGCCATTTATCGGTCTTTTTGGGACTGTTATTTCTATATTGGATACTTTTTCAAAACTTGGTTCAAACTCATCAATTGCTGTTATTGCACCGGCAATTAGTGAAGCGTTGGTTGCTACTGGCACGGGAATTTTTGTAGCAATTCCAGCTTATACATTTAGTTTGATTTTAAAACGTAAAGCATTTGAATTAATGAGCACAATTCGCCAAAGTGCGGATATTTTGTTATTAAATAGCGACGGGACAAAGAATTAATGTTTAATTACGATGAAAATCCGGAGTTAAACATAACTCCGCTTGTCGATATTATGTTAGTTTTGCTCGCTATTTTAATGGTTGCCGCGCCGACTCTTGTTTATGATGAGCAAATTTCACTTCCAAAGGGTTCAAAAACAAAAAGCGCAAACAA
>CAUTSW010000122.1:0-2737 GCA_963541085.1 uncultured Campylobacter sp. | reverse complement strand
GCATTGAAATTTCACAATAGTTTCATCATCATAAGCGATGATTTTTTCCTTATCAAAAGGAAAAGCAATGAGTGGACGAATGTTTTTAAATTTGCTTGCACATACGCTTTTAAGGAGAGTTTGCGTATCTATCAGCCCGTTTTTTAGCATAAAAAATAGCTCTTCTTGCGTGTAAAAATCACACTCCCTTTTTATCGGTTTTACATAAAAATCAACCGCCTTTTTTTTACATTGCAACTCATTTTTATTCAAATTTTCATCTAAATTTTTAGCGTTTTTATCTAGCTTTTCAGCCTCCCCCGCACCCAAAAACGCATCAACACAAACCTCGCGCATCACAACACCATCTTGCGATACAAACTCACCTAAATCATAGTTTTTTGCGATCTCATCAAACATCTCAAGCGCAACAATCGCGCTAGAGACGCTACCTGTAAGTCCGTCCGTTTTTGCGCCATTAAAGCTACCCATCCATACCGCGATCGTGAAATTTTTACTAAATGCAACCGCGTAAAGATCGCGATTTCCTGCTGAAGTACCCGTTTTTAACGCGATTTTAGGCTTGTTTGCGCTCTCCCACGCGCTACCTAAATAGGCGCGATTTGCGTTTTCTAGCATTTTTGTTGTGATAAATGCACTTTGCGGGGATAAAATTTGAACAAAATTTTGATTTGCGTTACCATAAAATT
Organism: uncultured Campylobacter sp.; assembly: GCA_963541085.1. Taxonomy (GTDB): domain Bacteria; phylum Campylobacterota; class Campylobacteria; order Campylobacterales; family Campylobacteraceae; genus Campylobacter_B. The sequence goes on along the minus strand of CAUTSW010000122.1, from coordinate 2,048 downwards.
TAGGTGAAATTTGGTAAAATTTTTCAACCCAGCGCGGCGTAAAATTGAAATCTAAATTTTTATTTAAATCATCAATCTTTTGCACCAAATTTGGCACAAAATTAAATTGTGGCATGGTTTTAAAGAGATTATCTACATTAAAATTTACCTGTTTTTCTTCATCTAAATTTCTAAATTTATCCAAAAAATAGACTCGCGCTGGGGTTTGAAAATTTGCATTCATAGATAAATTTTGATTAAAATTTAAATCCGAATTTGCGCTTAATTTTCCGCCGATTTCAACCTGTTTAAAATCATTTTTTTTAACAAATTCTTTGTTCCAAAACATAAAATTATCATCAATTTTTTGCATTAAATTTTCACTTAAATTTATGCTATCTATCTCCAAATTTGCCACAAATTTCGTACGTTTTTCGCCCGCAATTTCAAGCGGTAAAATCGCGCCTTTATTGCTAAATGCGCTATACATCAAAGCTAAATCAATCAAAGAAATTTCAACCGCTCCAAGCGCGATAGAATCGCCATAAAATTCCTTTGAATTTAGCGCAATTCCAGATGATTTTAGCGTCTCATAAATACTGTTTTTACCAAGAGCCAAATTAAGCTTAGTAGCGGGGATATTTAGCGAAAAATTTAGCGCATCGCTGGCTGAGATTTCGCCATTATAATCGCGCAAATAATTTTGCGGAACATACCGCCCAAAATGAAGCTCAGTATCAATTAAACGCGATTTTGGCGTGATTAGCCCTGCGTCTATTGCGTTTGCGTAGATGAATGGTTTTAGCGTCGAACCGATATTTTTTGGCGACGCAACGCCATCATTTTCGCCCAAAAACGCACCTAAATCGTGACTTCCAACATAGGCTACAACACTCATTTTTTGATTATCAATAATAATTGCAGAGGCGTTTTTTACGCCACGATTTTGCAAACGATTAACATGATTTTTTAGCAAATTTGTCAAAGGAATTTGCAAATTTAGATCTAAATTTGAGTGAGAAATACCATTTTTAAACGCCATTTGCGCATAATGAGGCGCCAAATTTGCAATCTCATAGCGACGATTTTCGTTTTTTTCTGCAAGCCCTCGTTCATACGCGCTTTTATCGATTATTTTGTGCGTAAAAAGCTCTTTTAATGCACGATTTTTTAGGCGTTTGATGTTTGATTTTCTATCAAGTCTGTTTGCGTTTGGATTTTTTGGCACGACGCTTAAAAGCGCGGTTTGAGCGATACTAAGCTCGTTTAAATCACGGTTAAAATAGATTCTAGACGCCATTTTTGCGCCCTCGATATTGCCTCCATATGGCGCAAGATTAAAATAAAATTTTAAAATTTCATCTTTACTAAAATGATATTCAAGCTCAAATGCGCGAAAAATTTCGATAATTTTATTTGAATATGAGCGTTTTTTTGGCTCCATCATGCGCGCTACTTGCATCGTTATCGTCGATGCGCCAATCTGATTTTTGTGCGTGAGATTGTAAGCGCTAGCACGAATAATGGAGAAAAAATTCACGCCAAAATGCTCATAAAAATAGCGATCTTCAAAATATATTGCACTATTTTTTAAAAGTGGCGGGATCTCATCTGTATCAACACGCCAAATTTCATCACTCGCTAAACGAGCTGCGATTTCGCGTCCGTTTTTATCGTATAAAAACTCACTTTGAGGACGATGAAGCGCGTCTAAATTTAGCGGAAAAAGATAGTCCAAAAGCAAAAAAATTGCGAAATTTATCGCACAAATCAAGCATAAAATAAGTGTAAATTTAGCAAAAAATCTAGCAATTTTGCGAGTGAAATTTTTGCGTGGATTTGTCAAATTTACGCGGGAATTTGCATGAATTGGGTTTTGGTTTTTGCCTAAATTGGCGTAAAATTTGGTAGAAATTAAGTTTTGATTTTTAACTAAATTTGCATCAAATTTAATGCTAGAAATTGCCCTTGCGTCTAATTTTTGTTTTGAATTTATTTCCATATTGACACCAAATTTACTCTAAAATTTTGCGCATAATTTTCATCTTGTGTTCTTTGTAAGATCTTTT
>CAUTSW010000121.1:0-2808 GCA_963541085.1 uncultured Campylobacter sp. | reverse complement strand
TCGCGTGTGCGATTGCTAGGCGCATATCAGGTCGCGAAATATGCGCCGTAGTTGAGCCATCGATAAAATGCACGAGCGCGTGAATAACCGAGCTTCTCTCTATAAATGCATCGATTTTATCGGTGTCATAGAGCCAAAATGCCTCTAAAATTTCAAATAGTTTATTCGCCATTGTCGCGCTATCTATCGTGATTTTTGCGCCCATTTGCCAATTTGGATGGCGCAAAGCGTCTACACAGGTCGCATTCGCTAAATCGCAAAGTGGCGTATCGCGAAACGCCCCGCCACTTGCCGTGATCACTAAACGCGCAATTTTTGGGTGATTTTTTAGTAGAAATTTCAGCCCGAAATGTTCGCTATCTATCGGATGAATCGCTTTTGCGTTTAAAAATCGACCACCTACGACTAGGCTCTCTTTATTGGCAAGACAGAGCGTTTTGCCAAGGCGTTGTGTGGTAAAACTAGGCATCAAGCCAGCAAAACCGACAAGCGCGTTTATTACGTATTCGCTTTGGCACTCAAAAAGCATTTTTTCAATTCCATCTTTGCCAAAAAATACGATACGATGATCTATTTGTGAGACTAAATTTTCATCTTCGATATAGACAAATTTGGGCGCAAATTTCGCTATTTGCTCGTTTAAAAGTTTTACGTTTTTACGCGCGGCTAGTGCTTCGATTTTTATGCCAAATTTTGTTGCGATTTGGAGCGATTGTGTGCCGATTGAGCCGGTTGAGCCTAAAATTACCATCTTTTATCCTAAAATCAGCACAAATGCGATCACGCCAAATAGATATCCATCAATGCGATCTAATATTCCGCCATGACCTGGGAAAAGCTCGCCGCTATCCTTTACGCCTACGTTGCGTTTTAAATAGCTCTCAAATAAATCGCCAAAAATTCCAAAAAAGGCGGATAAAAAGCTTACTAAAAATATGGTTTTTATCGGTAGATCTGTTGCTATTTGTGCAAAAACCAATCCGAAAATTCCGCCACAAATCAAACCGCCAAAGACACCTTCTAATGTTTTGTTTGGTGAAGATTCGCTAAATGAAATTTTGCCATATTTTTTACCGATAAAATATGCTCCGCTATCGCTTGCAACAATTGTGATGATAAGCCAAACAAAATAGCTCATTCCAAGGTCGCGGTAGAGTGCATACATCAGTAAAATTGGCGCAGTCGGGTATAAAAATGGCAAAATAGGGCGCAAATTTTCGCTTTTTTTGTAAGCTAAATATCCAGCAATCACTAATATGGCTAGTAAATTTAGTTTTAATGTGCATAAAAATGGTGCTTGTGTGTCGAAAAATGGTAGCGCACACAGCATCAAAAACGCGATAAAGATACCAAAATCATCGTCGATTTCATACAATTTTAAGCTTTCAGCAAATGCAAAACATAAAATTACAGCGAAAATGACAAAATTTATCCACGCAACATCAATTAATGCGATAAACGCAAATAGCGCAAAAAGCGTAACGCCAGTTGTGATTTTTGTTTTCATATTTTTCTCCTAAAAAAATGTGATTTTATAATTTTACTTCTTAGAAAAAGCCCAAAATTAGCATGTTTTATCAAAATTTATTGTGATAGTTTTGAAATTTACATAATTTACAAACGCGCCATTTTTTATCTTGACATTTTCGCGTTTTGTGTAATCAACGGTGAATTTTCCGCTGTTTTTTACACTTGTTGCGATGCAAATTTTAGCTGCGAATTCGACTATCTCGTCACTTAAATTTTGTTTATTTGACTTTACGATTACGTGTGCTGATGGAATATCTTTTAAATGAAACCAAAAATCATCTTTTTTTGCCATATTTAGTAAAATTTCATTCCCTTTCGCGCTTTTGCCAACAGAAATTTTGTAGTTTTCGATGTAAAAATTACAAATATCGTCGCTAAATTTTTCCTGCATTTTTTTTGCCGATTTTTTTGGCATTAAAATTTCAATTTCGCTTATGGAATTTGTGCTATTTATTAAATTTAAAAGCGATTTTAAAAAGTCTATTTTTTCGTTTAAATTTGTGCGCTCTTTATCTAAATTTTGTGCCTTTTGTCGCATCTTTTTTGCGCGTAAAAATAGCTCATTTGCGGCGAATTTTGGCTGTGTATCTAGACTAAATTTGATCGCTTTTCCATCAAAATCAAGCAACTCAAACTCGCGCTCATAAGGTGCGATTTTATATAAATTTGCAGTTAAAATTTCACCTTTTTTAAAGAGGTCTTTGCTTAGATTTTCATACTCTTTTTCGCTACCTAAATTTGATAAATTTGATTGCAAAATCGCTATTTTTTTCTCTAAATTTGCACTCTTGTTTGCCTTTAAAGCGCAAATTTTATCGTTGTTTAAAGTGCTAAATTCCTCTTTAAAAAATTCATCGAAATTTTCGATTTGCACGCTGGGTTTTTCTCGGATTTGCGCTGGTAAAAGCGGAGTAAATTTCATGCCGACTTTTATTATTCGCGTATCATTTTCATAGTGGCGCAAAGCCTCTAAAATTGTGCTGTTTTCATCAAGTAAAATTACATTTGTAAAACGACCTGTAAATTCGAAAATAATTTCGCTAAAAAGCTCTTTATAAGAGCCACAAAGCAGAGTTTTAATAGATAAAATTCTGTTATTTTCAAAGACTTTTACATCCGTAATTTTCGCGCTTTTAAATCTACGAATAAGCATCAAATCAAACGGTGCTTTATACTCTTTTAATCGCGAAAAATCGTCGTTTTTATAGATTGCTGAGCGTGTTTTATTTAGATCGAAAAATAATCTTTCTCGTCGATCAAATTCAAGCAAAATACAAT
>CAUTSW010000120.1:0-2815 GCA_963541085.1 uncultured Campylobacter sp. | reverse complement strand
ATATGGCTTTTGTTGGCGCGAAGTGGAATATTTACGCTGATTTAAGCGATGATATGGACAAGAAGAGAGCTTTGGCGAATTTTTTTACTCAAAAGATATAAATTTATCCGATCTTCTTGGCGGATTTTTATACGATAGAATAAATGATTATTACACAGAATTAAAAAACAATTTCGCAAAAATTTATATGATTTTTGTAGAAGATGCATCAAATCCAAAACGTATAAAATATAAAAAAGTTAGTGAAGCAGACTACGACATCGCGCGCGCTGTGTTAGCTGATCTAATCACTATAAATGATAAATTTAATGAATATTGCAACTCATCATTTGATAGACTTTATGCTTTAAGTGAAAGCAAATTTCAATAGTCTCAAACTACATTCTAAAGTTTTTTTAAAAACTAGACTCAAATTTATAGATTTTTATCTATAAATTTGAGTTTTTTGCTCTTTATAATAAATTTTCAAAATTTCTCTTTTGCTATTTGACTTCTGATTTTAATAAGCAAGACCAAAAAGCTATTTCGCCCAACACCTAAAATTTTCTCGCGAACAAAACAAATCTCATCAAAATTTGCCTTTCGTTCGTGAACTGCATGATTTCTAAGCTCTTTAAACTCATTAATTTGCTCGTACATCTTTTCAATATAATCATAAAAACGACCATTTAGCAATGTGCGTTTTACGCTATGATGCCTAAAAAGATATTGAAACGTGCCCAAATTTGGACGCATATGAAAAATATCAGCGATACAAAATTCGCGCTCTTGTATCGTAAATTTGATATTTAAAATTTGAGAATTTTTATCTCCCAATTTAGCAAAAAGCGTGCGCGCAAATTCACAAACCTCGCGCTCAATCGTCTTAGAATATTTGACGACAACGAAACTAAAATCATATAGCGGATTTTGCCTATTTTGTCTATATTCAAGCTCAGCAGAAACTAAATTTTCAACACTATCTGGGTGCATGATATTTAAAACTTTTAAGCCAAAGCAGTAGTTAATAAGGGCATTTTTTATAGCCAAAAAATCATCGCTTTTATAAATATCAGGGTAAAATTTCATCTGATTTTCAAAGTAATTTCGCGACGACTTTTGATGAATAATAAGCGGATAAACATAGGCGTTTCCATATATTGCAAACGTATGTCCACCATATGCAAGGACTTTAAAATCACTCAAAAAATTATCTCGAAGCACGCTAAAATCGTCCCTTACAAGCTCTCTTAAATCCGAAATAATAAACCACTTTTCAACATTTAAATTATTTTGCGCGTAATATTTTGGCGCGATTTTCGCTAAATTTGCGTCTAAATTTGTAGGCGAATTTAAATTTAATTCGCCCAAATTTGAGTTATCAATTTTAGATAAACCCGCGTGATTATTTTGGTTTAAATTTCCATTAATCACGCGCACGACTTTGGCAACATAAAGGCTAGAATAATCGCTCAAAAATAGTTGCAAAAAATCATTTTCGCTTACATTTTGATAGATTTGCTCTAGCTCATTTTGGCTCGGATTTTGCATATCGCGAAATTTACTTTGCACTTTGCCAAACGCCACCGCACCACACTCTTTTAATACTTGTAAATGCTTTTGAATAACATCTTTTTGATAATATGGATTATAAAGTATCAAAATATTTTGCAAAATTTAATCCTATCTGCAAGTGCTAATATATTTTACTATATCTCTTGCCGTTGATATCTTTTTGCTGCTTCTTCTGGAGTGTGTGTATTAAATTTTTCCTCTAACGCCATACCTAGTTCCATAATATCAAGCGAATCAGCACCCAAATATTCTACGATTCTTGATTTCATCAATTATCTCGTTTCACTTAAAATTTAATTCTTTTGCAATAACTTCTCTTACATCAGGAAAAATATATTTAAAAATAATTTTATCGTCGCTTATTTTTTTCGATTTTATAAGCGCGAAATTTTTTTAACACGCCAGCGACAGCAGTCGCCAGCGCACTAATCACAGCCAAAACAGCCACCGTTAGCTCTTTTTGGGTTGTGATTGCTTCCATTTATGTAAAAATTTATAATCCCCTAAAGAACGGACCTAATAATCCCCCTACTTTATTATCTACATGCTCTGCTTTTTTATTTAGGCTTTTTTATTATTTTCAACCTTTAATTTTTTACTATTAGAATTTGCTTCTGTGATAATTTTGCGCGTTTTTGCATCGACTTTATCAAAATCAAGCGTATTTTTCACGCCAAAAGTCATCTCGGTAGCCTCTATTAGCCCATTCATCGCCTTTTTAAGTGAGATTAAATTTCTTTTTTCTAGGTCGGTGTTGCACTCTTTTTTTAACCCATTTACCCCGATATGCGCGCTACTTTCCATATCATCTGCGCCAACTTCTAGCATATCTAGGCTGATATTATTAAGCACAGATCTCATTGTGTCTTTGTACTTTATGCTATCTTCAATGGCTATTTTATATGAAAGATAGATAAATTTAAGCTTCGCAAAAAACTCATTATATCGTTCCCCGGGCACATTGCATTCGCTTAAAAAATCATTTAAAATTTTTCTAACAAATAAAATATTTTCCATCTTTTCGCTACTACAATACGTCTGAATACCTTCAAATTTAATCCCTGCATCATTTAACACGCTAACGATATTTTTCACGATCGCTATTAGGTCGCTTTTTGGCTTTAAATCGGATTTATTGATCACAAAATATAGCTTTTTATTCTCCAAATTTAGCCTTTGCAAAAATTGCAAATCATCGCTTGGTAGAGTACCTTTCGTGCAATCCACCACCCAAATAAAGCTATTTGCGTCTTTTAAAAAC
>CAUTSW010000119.1:0-2815 GCA_963541085.1 uncultured Campylobacter sp. | reverse complement strand
GTTCAATCGTAGATATAAAAACGCCGCTTTTATCACCAATAACAGTCGCCATTTGCGTATTTACCACATTTTGCGGAGCAGCTTTTATGCTTAAATTTTTATCTTTTCTATAAAAGACGACACCGCAATTAGCATCTAATGGCTCTAAGACTATCTTAATAGGCTCACCTTTGTGTAACCCAATACCGATACCTTCGATTTTTTTTGCTATTGTTGTTTGTTTCACGCTTTTCGTCCTTTTTTAAAAAATGTCGCATTATATATCAAAAAATTTAATGTTTGGCATTATCCATAACTTTTTTTGCGCTTTTTATAATTTCATAAATGTTATCATTAAGCCACTTTTTATCCATCCACTCTTCTGGGCGCACCTCAACACCTTGGACTAAAATCCCAAAGTGTAGATGATCACCAAATGCTAGTCCGCTTTTGCCAGTATTTGCGATAATATCACCAGGTTTTACCATATCGCCAACACGCAAATTACTAGCTGAACAGTGCCCATAAAGACTATAAAGCCCAAATCCATGATCTAATATCAAATTTAAACCATAAATTCCATTATCTTTTAAACCAGCGACCCTCGCACTATGTTTTGCCACAATATCTGCATTTTCCACACTCGCTAAATCAAGTCCCATATGCCAAGATTCACTGACTATCAAGCCATCTTTTTCGTAAAAACGATGATCGCCAAAACTAGCCACAGCCGCGCCATTTCGCAAAGGATAAAATGGCTCAATCGTAAAATCATCAATCATTTTATCGCTTACTTTTGATGTGGTCTCTTTGATGAAATTATCATTTTGTCCGCGTAAAATTTCATTCACCCATTTAAATTTTGCCACGCCCGTATCAGCACCACCAGGGTTGTAAATTTCATACAAATCGCTAATTTTTCCATCTATAAAATCATCTTTTAATGTAATCTTTGACTCACGATATTTTCTATCTTGTAGATAAAATCTAATATGTGTTTTGCGCTCATTTCCAGCTAAATCTTTTGCTACAATACTCGCCTCAAAATTATCAATACTCACAGGCCACGCCACCAAGCTAGCAAAATAGTTCTCTTTATAAAACGGCACAGGGATAAAAGTTTTGCCGAAATTTGTTTGAATATAAACCTCTTTTAAACCGACATCTTTTGCAGAAAAAATTACAATTGCAGAGCCACCTTTTGTAATCTTATAAGATTGATTTAAAACATTAATTTCAGGGCGTTCATTATCATAAATTACCTGCACTTTTTTTGTGATTTTGTTGCCTGAAAAAAAGTTATTTTTGCTAACATCACAGGCTTCAAAAATAAGTGCATTACCACTATTTTTGAGCAAAAAAACCTCCTTTGGAAGCTCTAATTCTAGTGTGAGATTTTTTTGTATATTGGAGAAATTTTGCGCGTAAATTTCGCGATTTTCCTGATCATTTGCGATAAAAATTTTCACAGATTTTATCCCACTGTCGTCTTGCAAATTTACTTTAACTTTATCTTTGCCATTCCAAAAAATTCTATCGGTTACATCGATTTGAGGCGGATTTTTCTCAAACATTTTAGAATTTAAAAATCCAAAAACCAAAAAAATTAAACCAGCCAAAAGTGCCGAAATAAAAAAGAATTTTGCCATAGTGCGTCTGCGTCTTATCATTATAAATCTCTCAAAAAATAAAAAATAAAGTCGTAATAATATGGAATTTAGGTAAATTTGAGCTAAATTTGGCGATAAATTTCACTCAAATTTAGATTAAATTTGAGTGAAATTTATAAAATTTCACGGATTGTTCGTGCATTAGCCATCCACTTTTCTAGCTCGTCCCAACGCTCATTTTTTAACATTTTTTCGCAATTTTCAAGCTCGTTTTTAAAAGCGTTGATTGATGAGAGTAAATTTTTGCGGTTTTGTTTAAAAATATCGACCCACATTTTCGGGCTAGACTTTGCAATACGGCTCATTCCTATAAAACTTCCACCGCTAAGATTGATGATATTTCGGCGATTTTCCTCTTTTAAAACACTATTTACAAGCGAAAAGCTAATCGCGTGAGGCAGATGAGAGATGATAGAGACGTGATGATCGTGGCTTTTTGAATCCATAAAAATAATTTTTAATCCCAAAAAAGATAGAAGTTCAACAGCGCGTTTTATATGATTTTCATCAGCACCCAAATCATCACAAATTACCACAACTGCACCGTTTAAAAGCCCTTTAAAAGCCGCTTTTGGACCTGAGTTTTCTGTTCCTGCCATCGGATGGGCTGCGACAAAATTTGAACGAATTTGAGCTGGACACTCAGCGATAATTTTTGATTTTGTACTTCCTAAATCGATAATTGTTACATTTTCTTTAACGTCTGATAAAATTTGCAATGTCTTTATGATCGCCTCAACAGGGATCGCTAAAAATATCACATCGCACTTTTTTTTCATCTCTTCGATATCTATTATCTCATCAACAAGCCCCAAATTTAGTGCCATTTGCTCATTTTCTTTATTTAAATCATATCCACTAACGGACGAAATCAGCTTCATCTCACGCAACGAAATTCCAAAAGAACCTCCTATTAAACCAAGCCCAATGATCCCTATTTTCATAAAAATACCTTTTAAATTTTAATTTAATTGTGGTATTATAGCGCGGTTTATTTTAAATTTTAGGTTTGAGTATATGCAAAAGAGTTCTTTTTTACTTTTATTATCTTTAGTAGCACTTAATGCAACACAGATAAAATCAATAAATTTTCAGGGTTTAAAGCAAATTTCGCCAAGCACTGCAGCGAACATGACTGGGCTAAAAATCGGCGATACAATCACTGG
>CAUTSW010000118.1:0-2964 GCA_963541085.1 uncultured Campylobacter sp. | reverse complement strand
GAATAGACGATATTTAATAGTTCACGCGCTTTTTCTAGCTTTTCATACTCTTTGTTGCTTAGCATTATGGCTTCAAATTTGTTATTTTTTACGATGGCTATCTTTTTTACGCTCTCATCGTTTATATTTTTTAAAACAGAACTAAAATTTCTAGCGACGTATGTTGCGGTAAATATCTCATCTTTTGTATAGCTTGCCATTTTTTCTCCTTGAAATTTTATTTATTAGATGAAATTTGATTTATAAACTCATAATTTACAGGGATCTTTTTTTCGCGTGGCAAGGAGCGTGAAAGACGCGAAATAACGTCATTAAAATCATCAAAAAGATAGTTTGCAAGAGAACCAGGATTTGGATTAATCTCATTTAGATAAACCTCATCATTAATAACAAAAAAATCGCAACGAATCAGCGCGCCATCAAAACCCTGCGCGTAAATTCGCGCAAACGCTTCGCGCATTTTTTGTTTTAATTCATCTGAAATTTCAGCCTCTTTTACCTTTTCATCACCGCTAAAACGCATATATTTTTGTTTGAAATCTAAAATTTCGATCTTTTTTGGCTCTTCAACAATTGAATAAACCATCTCATCTTTTATCTTGCAACCAGCCAAATTATACTCTTTGACCCCGCTAATAAAAGGCTCAACAATCGCTTCACTATCAAATTCAAAAGCCAGATCTAGCGCATACTCAAGCTCTGCGCTATCTTTTACAACACTAATGCCGATTGAACTACCCAAATGTGCAGGTTTTATAATAATCGGCGCATCCATTTTAGGCGGATTTGCGCGCGTAATAATCTCATAGGCAAGAGACTTTACGCCAGCATTTTTAGCCAAAAATTTAGTCAAAATTTTACTAAAGCTAACAGCGCTAGATTCGAGCCTAGGCCCGATATATCGCACATCAAAAAAATCAAGCAAAGCCGCCATTTTGCCATCTTCGCCATCGCGCCCATGAATTAAATTTATATAAAAATCAGCCTCGATTTTTTTATCACCAAAAAACCCACGCGTAAAAAACCCACCTTGCGCCAAATTTAGCTCTTTTGCGCCTTTGTATTCACCTTTACTAAAGTATGTTGCGCGCATATTTTGTGGCTCAATTAGATAAAATTTTCTCTGCAAATCGCAAAAAACAAAGCGCAAATCATCGCGCAAAACACCCTTTAACGCGATCGCTGAAACAATACTAATCTCATGCTCAAAACTATTTCCACCAAAAATTATCCCTGTCATTTTTACCCCTTTGCTAGTTTTTGTAACGCTTGTTTTACCAAATCGCCCGTGTTATCGCTATCACAATCATTTAAAACCGAAATTATCTTTTCGCGCTTAAATCCAAGTGATTCAAGTGCCATAATTGCTTCGTTTTTATATGTCGGAATATCCGCTAAAATGAGCTTTGCATCGCTTAATTCTGCGATTATTCTGCGCGCTGTTTTTACGCCGATCCCAGGCACTGCGGTAAGCGCATTTGCATCGCCATTAATCACGGCTTTTACAAAATCGCTCGGCGAAAGGCTAGAACAAACCGCCATCGCAGTCGCCGCGCCAATCCCGCTTAGTTTTCGCAACATATCGAAATTTCGCTTCTCTTCAACATCTAAAAATCCATAAAGCAAATTAGCATCTTCGCGTAAAACTTGCGAGATCAAAAGCTCCACTTTTGCGCCTTTTTGTAGCTTTGCGCTAGTTTTTAAGCTAACTCCAACGCCATAGCTTACGCCATTTGATGTTTTTAAAATCGCGTTTGATGGCTCATTTTTTGTAATAATCCCCTCTATTGCTACTATCATTTTATTCCTTTAATTTGCTCTAAAATGTCGCTAATTGCGCGGTTTGTGCTTAAATTTAGTGCGTTAAAAATAGCCATCGCATCAGGCGTTTTTACAAATTCGCTTTTTTCGATTATCGCGCTTTTTATTAGGCTATTTTCGTCTGAAATTTCATAGGCGATTTGCACTCGCGCACGATCGCCAAAAACGCCAAATTTTAGCAGTTTAACAGATAGTTTTCGCTCAATCTTTGGCGAAAAAACAGGCATATAAACGCAACTTTCTTTAAGTGCGGCGATCATCATCTCATCAATCATTGCGCTTGGGCGTTGGATAAATTTCGCCGAATTTACAGAGCGTTGGACTGAGTTTTCATCAAAAACAATGAAATTTCTAGAATCACTAAGCTCAAGCGCATCTGTTTTTGTTAAAAAAATCTTTGGCAAATCCATATTGCATTGTAAATTTTGTTTAGATTTTTTAAAATTTAGTTCGTAAAAATCGATTTTTTGGGTATTTTTCATAGAACAAGCACTAAAAATTAACGCAAAATTTAGCCAAATAAAAATAGCAAATTTTCTCATTTTTCTACTCCAATCTCTTTTGTTTTTGTATCGTTTAGTATGAAATTTATCGGTGAGTTTGAAAGCTCATTTAAATTATCATTTAGTTCCCTTACCACGCGACGAAATTCGCTCAAAGTGGCTCTAAAATCCTCAATCGGTGGCATCAAAAGCGTCTTTAAATTATATTCGCCATTTGCATTTGAACGCGCAATTTGCGTGGCTGTGCGATTTAGATTAAGCGTTAGGGTATTTAAGCTTTGCGTTAAATCATCAATGCTTTTTAATGCTAAATTTAGCCTATCAATCGTGCCATTTTCATCTGCAAATTTCGCAGAAATTTGGTCTATGTTAGACAAAATTTCATTTATATTTTTTAAATTTTTATCGTCTGATAAATTTGCGATAAATTTATTTAAATTTGTTGTAGTCTCGCCCAAATTTTCTAAATTTTGTTGTGTTAAAGCTGTGTTGATTTTTTCTAAAATAGAGTTTAAATTTTGCGTCGCAGTCGCTGCTTGTGAGCCAATTTTATTAAATAAACCAACGTCAAATCTCAAAACTCTCTCTTCGCCTTTTGCAAAAAATTGTCCCGAACCTTTTGAGATATTTATCGTGCTAA
>CAUTSW010000117.1:0-2975 GCA_963541085.1 uncultured Campylobacter sp. | reverse complement strand
TGCAAAAAGTCGCGAAAAGCCTCCATTTTTTCTCGCGTCGGGCGACCATATGGACTGCCTTCGTGCGGGTTAAAATAGATCAAATTTACCTTTGCTTTTATGCCATTTAGCAATTTTACTAGCATTTTTGCGTCATTTAAGCCATCGTTTACGCCATCTATCATCAAATATTCAAACATAACGCGCTTTCTCATATCGATCGGAAATTCGCGCACAGCGTCCATAATTGAAGCGATGTTGTAGGCGCGATTTATCGGCATTAGCTTTTCGCGAAGCTCATCTGTAACCGCGTGAAGCGAAATCGCAAGCAAAACGCCCAAATTTAGTTCGCCAAGACGCTTGATTTGTGTGCTAAGTCCGCTTGTGGAGATTGTTTGACGACGTGGTGCGATCGCTAAGCCGTCATTGTCTTTGAAAATTTCCACCGCTTTTGCGACGTTTTCGAGATTATTTAATGGCTCGCCCATGCCCATATAGACGATATTTACGCGCCTTTCGTATGGAATGCGGTTGTCTTGCTTGATCTTTAAAACCTGCGCTACAATTTCTCCTGCGCTTAAATTTCGCACAAAACCGCCCTTTGCTGTAAGACAAAACGAACAGCCGATTTTACAGCCAACTTGTGAGCTAACGCAAATTGTATATCGTTCAAAGTGTGCTAAATTCCCGTTTTCATCAAATTCTTTATCTTTCATCGGAAGCAATACGCTCTCGATTGTGAGCCCATCTTTTAGGCGAAAAAGATACTTTTTGCTCTTGTCATTGCTTGTTTCTATGCGCGCGATTTCGAGTGGATCTATGTAGAAATTTTGTGATAAATTTTCGCGTAGATCTTTTGGTAAATTTGACATTTCATCAAAATTTTGTGCATTTTTTTTGTAGATCCACTCGTAAATTTGTTTAACGCGAAATTTGGGCGAAATTTCACTTTCTAGCTCCAACTTTGTGTAATCTAATAAATTTTTCAAATTATTCCTTTGTTTTTTAGATAAATTTCTAGCTCTTTTTTTGCATTTTCGTGGTTTTTCATAAAATCTGCATGCGCGTTTTCATTGCAAAAATTTGTCGCGCAAAATATTCCGCGCGATCTGATTTTAAAAGCTTTTGCCACATTTGTAATGGCGAAAAATTCCATATTTTCCATAAAAAGTCCTAACGCGCTAAATTTGGCTGAAATTTGTTCGTTTTGTGTTATAAAATTTGATGAGTTTATAACGTTTTTGTCTGTTTCGTATGAAACGGCGTTTGTTAGTAGCGGCGAATACGATAGCCCTAAAATCGATGAAATTTCGATATTTGTTGCAATTTTGCTCTCATAAATTTCGCCTAAATTTCCGCGTCCATAAAGTCCAGCCGTGCCGATAAAAATCACTTCATCGACGCAATTTTGCATCTTTAAATTTGATAGAATTTTTGTCAAATTTATTGCACTTTCTATGAGACCCACGCCGATTGAATTTGCAAATTTAAAACTCTCACTCTCTCCAGCACAAACTAACAGCACACCATCGCTAACACAAAAATTTGCATTAAATCTACCGCTTAAATCGCCAAATTTCATACTCTAACACTAACGCCGTTTGTTAGCAAATATCGCTTTAAATCGTTGATTTTAATCTCGCCAAAATGAAATATCGATGCTGCCAAAGCCGCATCCGCACCGCTTAAAAAGACATCGCGAATGTGCTTCATATTTCCTGCGCCACCGCTTGCGATGACAGGAATATTTACGCTCTTGCTAACTTCGCGTGTTAGGGTTAGCTCGTAGCCATTTTTCATGCCGTCTTGATCCATTGAAGTTAGTAAAATTTCCCCCGCGCCTCGCTCAAATACCTCTTTTGCCCATTTTAGCGCATCTATTTTGGTATCTACGCGTCCGCCATTGATAAAAACGTGGTAGTTTTCGCCAACTTTTTTCGCATCGATAGCCACGACAATGCACTGAGAACCAAATTTATTTGCGCCTAAATCAATCAAATTTGGATTTGCAATCGCAGCCGAGTTTATGCTGATTTTATCGCAACCTACGCTTAAAAGGCGGTTTATATCATCTTCATTTTTTATCCCACCGCCAACTGTGAGCGGTATAAAAAGCTTTTTTGCTACGTGCTCTACGACATCTACTATCGTTTTGCGATTTTCATTTGATGCTGTGATATCTAAAAAACACAGCTCATCAGCCCCTTCGTCGTTGTAGCGTTTGGCGATCTCTACTGGGTCGCCAGTGTCTATTAAATTTATGAAATTTACTCCTTTTACAACGCGTCCATTTTTTACGTCAAGGCAAGGAATTATGCGTTTTGCAAATTTTTCCACTGAAATTCTCCTGAAAATTTTGCGCGATTGTAGCGTTTTTAGACTTAAAAAATTAACTTAACCTTACATTTATTTATATTAGATAAAATCGCGCCTTTACAAAAAGGATAGTTGTGATAAAGGCAAAAAAGAAATTCGGACAAAACTTCTTAATTGATGAAAAAATCATAGCAAAAATCATCGAATCGACGCCCGATTTGCGCACAAAAAATGTTGCAAAAGTTGTAGAAATCGGCTGTGGATTGGGTGATTTGACTGCAAAACTTCTTCAAAAATTTGACGAAATTTGCGGTTATGAAATAGATGAAGAGCTGTTTGAGATTTTGCAAAATAAATTTCAAACTGAAATTTTAAGTAAAAAATTAGAGTTAAATTTAGGTGATGTTTTAGAAAATTGGGGAGAAAATTTGCGTGATGAACGATACTTTTTGGTCGCAAATTTGCCTTATTATGTCGCAACAAAGATTATTTTAAAAGCGATTGATGATGAAAAATGTGCTGGAATGATCGTGATGATTCAAAAAGAGGTTGCGATGAAATTTAGTGCAAATTGCGGTGAAAAAGAGTTTAGTGCGCTTGCAATTATGGCAAATTTGCGTGGTAAGTGCGAAATCTGTTTCGATGTCGCGCCAGATGCTTTTAACCCGCCACCAAAGGTC
>CAUTSW010000116.1:0-2983 GCA_963541085.1 uncultured Campylobacter sp. | reverse complement strand
GGTTTGGCAAAAACAGCTATTGTGTTTATTTCTAGTAAATTTTAAAAGCTGTTTTGGCGAGAAAAATAATCTTGCGTCCTGGCTTTGGCAAATTTACATTTTGTTTTGCGATTTTAGCTAATACAAGCGGCGCAAAATGCGTTTTTTCGCGTCGCAAATGCCTAAAACAGACGTTTGTGATTGTTGGTTTGTGCCTCAAATTTGCCTTGTATTTATAACTTTTATCATCGCACTGTACTACTTCATTGCATTTTAATAGGCGTTGTTTTTGTTGCTTTGTAATTTAAAATTTTTCTTATTTGCAAATTAACGACAAGTTTTACTGAGCAAATTTAAACTTTTGTGTTTAAAATTTGGTGCATAAATCGGCTATTTAATAGCGTAATGGTTACAAAGTGCAAAATTTAGGCGTTTAGACTAAATTTCACTATGAATTAGTGCAAATAAGTAACGATAATTTTTGCAGATGTTTGCCTAATATGTTGCGCCCATATTTCGCGATTTTTTACGCGTATTGATTGATGGTGAGTTTGCGCTTTGTGGTTGTTTTTTGCGGGCGAGTGGGTTTGATTTTTTGATAAATGTCGATTTTGTGCTGAGGTTTACGCTGGCAAGATTTGTGATGATTAATGAGCTTTTAAAATGTATGAAATTTACTATTTTTATGGAAATTAGATTTTATTTTGCTTTTTTGCTTGTAAAAATTTGGCTGTTTTACTGCAATAAAACATGCATTAAGCTAAGTTTGCATGTGACAAAATTTTTGACGCATCGTTTTATAGGTATTTAAATCTTGCAAATTTAAAATCATTTCGCAAAATTTGGCTTTTTGAAATTTAGTCCATAAAACAGTATGTTTTAAATTTTTAAACATCAAATGCTGTATTTATTATAAAATTTCGCGCCATAAAACATGCAAATTATGGTAAAAATTATTTGATGAATAGAGTTTAAATTATAAAATTGTAGAAATTTAGCCCAAAATTTAGGGCTAAATTTTGATTGTAAGTTAAAATTTGCTTCCGATTGTAAATTGGAATGATTCCGTCTCGTCGTACTCTTTTTTTCTAAGTGGTTTTGTCCAGAAAAGCTGCATCGGTCCGATTGGCGTCATCCACTCAATACCCGCACCCGTGCTAGAGCGTTTTTCTTCATTGAAACTATCGTTTCCGATCATTCCGTAATCATAAAATGTCACTAAACGCATTTTTAATCTATCAATTAGCGGAAAGCTAAGCTCAAATGAGTTGTTAAAGCTCTTTTTGCCACCAGTCTCTATATATCTGCATGATCTATCTATGCAAATTTTTTGCTTAGGAATAGATCTGCTTTCATAGCCTCTAATCGAGCGTATTCCGCCTAAAAACTGCTTATAATTTACAGGTAGTTTTGTATCGTCTGTGCCAAAAATCACGCCAGCATTTGCTTTGTATCTAAAAATCAAGTCATAATCAACATAGTCTCTTAAACCATAGTACCAGTTTAAATTTCCACTAAGGCGTGAGTATTTTATATCGCCACCAACTCCGGCGTATTCGTATGCTGCGCCTGCTATTGCGCCACTACGCGGAATAAAATAGTCATCTGTGTTATTGAAATTAATAAATGGCGTGATTGAGCTTTTTACATTTTTGCCGTTTAGATAACCAGCTGCTTTGTAAAAATCATTTAAGCCTTCGATTTTTGAATTTTCTAGGTTGTATGTTATGCCCACGTTTGTGTAGCGTCCGACCATGCGCCCTGTTGTGAGTGAAAGACCGTATGATTTTTCTTTGTAGTCATTCCAATCATAATCGTTTGCGTAAATTTTGCCGCCGAGCATATATTGTGAGTCAAAAATTCGTGGATTTGTAAGCCCAATCGCACCACTTAATGAATCATCGCTTTTTTCTACATTAAATTCGCCTTTCATACCACTACCAAAGACGTTTTTATCGCTAATTCCTGCATTTAACAACAGTCCATCGCTGCTACCATAACCGATACCACCTGTGATCTCGCCAGTAGGGGCTTCTTTAACTTTTACTACAAGATCTAATTCATTATCATTTACGCGTATTTTTTCGATCTCTACTTCATCAAAATAACCCGTGCGTTTTAGTGCATTTTGTGAATCAATTAGATCTGTTGCGCTAAAATAGTTGCCCTCTGTTAGATACATTTCACGACGAATTACGCGGTCAGCAGTTTTTTCGTTGCCAGAGATTGATACGTTGCGAATTTTGATTTTGTTTTCTGGATAAATTTTATACACAATATCAGCAGTTAATTTCTCTTTATCTTGCTTGATATCAGGCACAACTTTTACAAACGCATAGCCTTTATCAGCGACCAAATTTTCTAAAGTAGCGACGTCTTTTCTCGCACGCACAATATTAAATCTATCGCCACTTTCTAGTGCAAATCCGCGGATAATTTTTGCAGTATTTAAGCCTAACTCGCTAGGTGCATCAATAGAAATTTGACCTACACGGTAGCGCTCGCCCTCTTGTATATAATATGTCAAATCTCCGCGATAATTCGTGCGATCCACATTTAAATACGGCTCTGAAACATAAGCATCTAGGTAACCTTTGCGTAAGTATTCGTCTTTGATTCTGATTGAGTCGTTTGAAAGTTCGCTGATTTTTAGTCCGCCATCGTAAAATCCCCACATCCAGCCGAGCATTTCGCGCTCTTTGTTTACGATTTTATCTTCAAAATTTGAATAGCCTAGCTTTTTTGCGCCGACTAAATTTATCTTTTCTATTATTATGTTTTCGCCACGATTTACGATTGCTGTAAGATGTAGTGCGCTACTATCTTTATTAATTGGTTTTGCATCAACTTCTACAACTGTATCAAAATAGCCTTTTACTTGATAATACTGCTTAATTCGCTCTTTCACACGTGCGATTGCGACTTTATCGTAGGTTTGACCTTTTTTTAGTCCGATTATTTCGTTGATCGCTTTTTTATCGTTTGTTACGACGCCCTCAACATC
>CAUTSW010000115.1:0-3047 GCA_963541085.1 uncultured Campylobacter sp. | reverse complement strand
ATTTGAGTTATGATTTTTTAACCATATCAAAGAGTGGCGAATTTAGCAAATTACACGCTGGAGATACGGTTTATGCGGTGTTTGAAGATAAAAAAGATGAAAAAAGCGGACTAAATTTAAAGAAATTTGCAAATTTTAGCTCTATTGCGCCAAAAGACGCGCCATATCTTAGCGGGCGCATATCTGGATGTAATATTAGCGATGAGTATTGCCATGTAAAATACGGCATCGAAAAGTATTTTTTGCCGATTGAAAAGGCGATGGATGCACAAAATGATATGCAAAATGCCACCGCGCATGTAAATTTGCGTGTGTTGTGGGGATTTGCACGTATTGAGAGCTTGGAAGTGGGCGCGAATAAATATTGATTTTGTGCGCGAAAGTTGCGAATAAATTTGTAAAATTCGCGCAAACAATTTTGAATTTTTACCAAATTTGATGGGTTTGAGATGGGATAAAATTTGCTAATGTTTATAATTTTTGTGCCATTTCGTATGCTTTATCTATTATGGTTTGCAGTGGATCCTGCTCTGGCAAATTTGAGTCAAATGCCTCTCCTATTTGTTCCTCATCTATCATCCAGAAATATTTTTCATCGTCATTTTTGATAAAGCTAATTTTATTATCGCTTATGGAAATATAAGGATTTTCATAAATTGAGGTTACATCTTCGTATTTTATTTTTTCTTCTGATAGTTTTAAGTCTTCCATTAGTTTTATATATAAGGCATAGCTATAGTATTCAGCTTGACGGCTATTGCTAAAAGATTTTATTAAAACTCTTATCATCTCTCCGTTTTTTTGTATAAAGAAATTTATGCAATACTTTAAAATTTGAGGATATTTTATAAAATAATATCTCCAGTCTATTATATTGAAGTCATCGATAATTTTTTCTAAATTTCTCTTATCTTCGAAAAGTTCTTTTAAAATTTGGCCTTTTTCTTTATTAAAAAATACACTTCGCCAGTTGTCGTCTTTATAACGAGGGTTGTTGCTGAAGTTGCAAAAGCTAAAATATTCTCCGTGGCGTCCATATCTGCACCCTACTAGATAATCACCTTTTGCTAGCAATGCCCTTTGAAACAAAAAGTTTTCCTTGTCCTCTTTAAAGATCTCATCAAATTTCTTATAATACTCTTTAAATTTTTCTACATCATTTTCTGAAAAATCAATAAGGAACGTTAAATTTGAGCCTAGATACTGATGTTTTTCAGCTTTATTGATAGCGTCAGCCCATCCCTTGTCGCTTTGCATTAGCTTTAGTTTCTTCTTTTCTTGCCACTTGTAAAATTCGATTGTCTTAAAACTTTTTGGTTGTTCGTCATTAAAGCCTTCTAGTAGCTTAAAAATATCTTCATTCTTGCATGTTTCACAAATTTCATTAATAAATTCAAAAACCTGCCTTAATTTTAAAATGCTATCTATATTAAAGTCCCTTGCTACATTTGAAGTTATCCTTTCATACTCTTTATAAAAATCTCCACCGAGCTTTTGGGCTCCAAAATTTATCAAAAACATAGATAGCGCAAAAAATTTGGCCCTTGTTTCATAAGCAAAATCTTCTTTTATGTCAGTAAAATTTTTAAGTAGCTCTTTATCTGATATATTGCACAGCTCATCTAAAATTTTTATTATGTACTCTATTGTTTCTTTGTTGTTGAGAAAAAAATCTAATGTCTTAAAATTTTTAGCCTCTTCAACGTCTTTTATCTCTTGTTTAAAAATAGCAAAATTTAAAGCTACTCCATCAAAAAATGCCATATATCGTTTATCAACACTACTCAAATCTATGCCTTTTTTATCGCTATCTTTTAATCCCCAAAACAGATCAAGCCACTCATTATCTAGCTTTGCTTTTATCTCTTGAGATAGTTCTTTTTCGAATTCCGCTTTAAAATTTTCAAATTCACTTAGCGGCTTACCTCTGGCGTTCATTTTTATATATAGGTCATCTGTTAGCCCAAACTCTTTAAGCTCAAGAAAGCTAAATTTTATATTTTCTAGTCTGTCGTAAAAATTTGAATTTTTAAATTTATCATGTATCGCGTCTATCATTACAAGCATGGATTTTACGGTAGGATCATTCTCTCAAAACGGCATAAACCAGCTACAATTTTTTATATCCGCAGAGATTTCGTCTTTGTTAAAATCAATAACCGCATCCACTAATTTTTCGCAAAATTCTCTAGAGCTACTTCTGGTTTCGTATGTAAAACCCTTTAAATACTCACAATCTTTGCTTTCTTTTTTTGCAAAGTATAAGTGCAACAAAAAAAAGAGTAGTGAGGCGTTGCTGGCCATCGATTGGTATGAATTTATCACCTTCTATGCTGCCATAAACAAAATCTAAAAATAAATTTTCGTCGTTATCTAATCTATTAAAAATCTCATCTAAAAATTTACCTCTTATACTGGCCACATCTTTTCTACCTTGCGCGTAATCTCTTTGGATAATGGGTATTGAAATTTTTAGTTTCTTGTTAATTAGGATATCTTTTAAATTACTTATATTATTTTCCATTTTTCTCTCCGAAAAAATTTTCTAATGTTTTTATTATTGAGTCTTTATAATCTTCTTGGTCTTGCTTACTCCAAAAATATACATTAGATAAATTCTTGGTGTAATACTTTAAAAATACATTTTTTGTACATATTGGTATAAATTCGCCATTTTTATCCATCTCTATAATCTTTTCGCGTTTTTCGATAAACGGACCATTGCTTAAGAAGCTGTTATTTTCGGCAGTTAGTAAGGTTAAATTTCCTATTCCGTGCATATTTACCAGATCACCAAATTTATTTAAAATTTCCATTTGAAGCCCGTCAAAGCGACTATTTTCATTGCCATTTATAAAATTAGCGATCTTTTCCTTAAGATCACTTTCATCAATATATTTTTTCGAGTTTTTTAGCCATGCATCCTGCGCCTTTTTATCTTTTAGGCCCTTGTCTTTTTGGGCGTGTATATGTTCTAAACTCCATCTTTTAGTGCTAAATTCACTAAAAGAAAATCTAATACTAGAGCTTTTATTATTTAAAATCGT
>CAUTSW010000114.1:0-3049 GCA_963541085.1 uncultured Campylobacter sp. | reverse complement strand
CAATCTTTTTAACAACTAGCGGTTGCAAACAATAAAATTTACCTCTATTTGTTTCTTGCATAAACTCAAGCAAATCATCTAACAAATCCGTGACGTTTAGCTTATCCCAACGATAGCCTCGTTGGTATGCAGGCACGTTGAAATTTATTTTTTTATCTATTATGTCTCTAATTGATTTTTGTTCTATCACTTTTCATTCCTTGACATTAAAAATAATTGCGCAAAATACGCTATGTTATCTATTCTTGCAGATTAAATTTATTTTCGAAAGATGTTAGTTTCATAAAATTTGTGGGCAAAATATGCAAAATTTCTAGCCCAATTTTGGGCTAGAAATTTACTTTTTAAAGGCTAATCTCTTTGATATCGGCGATTTTTAAGAACTCGCAATATATCGCGCCAAGCAACGCTAAGCGGTTGTTTTTAATGAGTTCGTCTTTTGCGTTTATGATAACTTCGTCGAAAAATGTGTCGATTTGTGGCTTTAAAGCGAATAGATTTTGTAAATGCGATTTTAATTTTAGTGTGCCAAAATCGCTGTTTGAAATTTGTGCTGTTTGAAATTTGGTATCAAATTCCTTGCTTATAACTTCGTTAAATTCGCTAAATAGCGCCCTTTCGGCATCTTTTTGGAATAGTTTTTCATCGATAATTTTAAATTCTTTCTCATCTTTTATGATATTTGCAATACGTTTGAAAGTATCGAAATTTTGCGTAAAATTTGGCTCATTTACAATCTCGCTAAGTGCACAAATCGCGTTATGTAAAAAGAGAAGATCCGCATTTTTACTGCTTAAAACCGCTTTTATCACAGATGGATTTACTCCGCTTAGAGAGTAGAATCTATCGAAAATAAATTCTTTTACGCTATTTGTCTCAAATTTGGCGTAATTGTTCGCTACTGCGCTTAAAATTTCATCTAAATTTAGCGACATTTTAAGCTCTACGGCTATTTTTATAATGCCAGAGGCCGCGCGACGCAAAGCATATGGGTCTTTGTTTCCGCTTGGGATTTTGCCGATACTAAAAAATGAGATAATGGAGTCAAATTTGTTGCTAAGTGCCACAATCGCTGAAAAAATCGAGCTTGGAAGCGCACTATTTTCACCGTTTGGTAGATATTGCTCATAAAGAGCGTTCACTAAAAGCTGATGTTCGCCTCTGTGTGCTGCGTAGTAGCTACCCATGATGCCTTGAAGTTCACTAAATTCGCCCACCATCGCGCTTGTAAGATCTACTTTACTAAGCATTACAGCGCGCAACAAATCGTCTTCATATTCGCCTAAATGCTCGCTTTTAAGGGCGATTTTGAATTTCTCGCCCAAAAATTTAGCGATCTCACACTCGCGAATTTCTTTATCATAAATCGTGCCTAAATCTTTCATGAAAACGACATTTTTAAGCGTACGTGCGTCAAATGGGGCTTTTAAATCACCACGCCAAAAAAACATCGCATCGCTTAATCTCGCGCGCAGGACTTTCTCGTTTCCTTTTACGATTAGCGCGCTATTTTCGCTAGTGGCGTTGCTTACAACGACAAAATGATTGCTTAATTTTTCGCCATCAAAGAGTGGAAAATAGCGTTGATTATCTTTCATTGAAGTTATTATGACTTCGCTTGGAACGTCTAAAAATTTGCGTTCAAACTCGCCTAAAAGCGCGTTTGGAAACTCGGTAATCGCAACTACTTCGTTAAATAGCTCATCGTCCATGCCGATTTTTAGCCCAGTTTCGTGCTCAATCTTTTCAAACTCGCTTAAAATTTTTGTGCGTCGCCCTTGTTGATCTAAAATCACGCCATTTTGCGCCAAAATCTCAAAATACTCGCGAGAATTTTTAAATTCTATCGCTTCGTATCCGAAATTTCTGTGCGGAAACGTCGCCATTTTGGATTTTACACCATAAATTTCACACGGCACATTCTCATCATTTAGTGCGCAAATAAGCGAACGAATAGGGCGGATAAACTCAAATTTGTTCGCACCCCAGCGCATAGAACGCCCAAAATTTAGGCTTTGCATAAAATCGCTCAAAATTTCAGGCAAAATCTCACAACTTTTACGACCGGCTAATTTTTGCGAAAAATATAGAACTTCTTTGCCATTAATCTCTTTAAAATTTAGCTCATTTTCGCCTATTCCGCATTTTTTTGCAAACGCTAGAGCCGCTTTGCTAAACTCACCGTTTACGAGTGCGACCGACTTTGGAGCACCGATTTTTTCTATGATTTGTTCGGGCGCGTTAAGCGGAAAATTTTCGCTAAAAAATGTCAAACGGCGCGGCGTGTAGTAAAATTTTACATCCGCATTAATATTAAATTTTGCCAATGAAGCATGAAATTTTGGCAAAATTTGAGCTTCTTCTTTTAAAAAAGGGATCGCCGGGAGCTCTTCTACTCCGATTTCTATTAATAAACTCATTTTTTTCTCCTTTTTTCATTGTTTTCTAAAATTTTTTTGTTAAATCCTGTGATTAAAAATATCATAAAAGCCACAAAAACCCTAAAATCAAGTAGTGAATCATTGTATTATAAGCTCCTTTTCGCCAGCAAATTTTTGTATCAAAACGTTTTTAAAAGAGTAGTCGCCATCGTTGATTTTAGCGCGCTTTGAGTAAATTTTTATCGCTTTTTGGGGGTTTGAATTTGGATAAAAATATCCGTGTTTAACGCTACCTGAAATTTCACAAATTACATCACCAAAATCTGCATTAAACATCTGAATTTGTGGCACACAAATTTTAGATAAATCGGCTTTTTTATCGTGAAATTTGGTTATTTTTGGACGGATAATTTGCGGATTTTCTTTAAATTCGCCAATCTCTTCTATTTGTAAATCAACAATATCGCCGATTTTTACATCTGCTTTTTTATCAAAAACATAAATTCCAGCTGTTTTTTTTGCTGAAATTGTTGAATTTGTATCGCCATTTTTATCTAAAATTTGCTTTACCAAGTAGCAGTTTTGATCTGTGTAAGAGACGATTAAATCTGATAAATTTATCCTGTTTTTTATCGGTTTATTGGTTGCTATTAGGTTTTTTATATCGT
>CAUTSW010000113.1:0-3095 GCA_963541085.1 uncultured Campylobacter sp. | reverse complement strand
CCTAAATTTTAGCTCATGCGGATCACGCGTAGAAAAAACGCGTATTTTTTTGCCATCTACTGCGATGTAATCATCATCTATAACTTCTACTTTTTTATTAAATTCTCTATGTATTGTGTCGTATTGTAACAAATAGCGAGTAATCTCACGTTTTGCCGTGTCGTTGATAGCTACAAGCTCCACATCGTCGCGACTAAGCGCAATCCTAGCTGCGCATCGCCCGATGCGTCCAAAGCCATTTATAGCAATTTTTAGTGCCATATAATTTTCCTTTCGGTATAATGTCGCGTTATTTTACTAAAAATTCATAAAATCAAGGTTAATAAAAATTTGAATATCGCGCTTTTTGGAGGGAGTTTTGACCCGCCACATTTAGGACACGACAATATCGTTAAAATGGCACTTTCGTCTCTTAAAATTGACAAACTTATCATAATGCCGACCTATATTAATCCGTTTAAAAGCAAATTTTGCGCACCGCCTGCTTTGCGCTTAAAATGGATAGATAAAATTTGGGGTAATTTGGATAAGGTTGAGATCAGTGATTTTGAAATTTGTCAAAACCGCCCTGTGCCGACGATTGAGAGTGTGAGATTTTTGCAAAGCAAATTTTCGTGCGAGAATTTTTACCTTTTAATTGGCGCAGATCATCTTGCGACCTTGCATTTATGGGATGAATTTGATGAACTTTGCTCGCGAGTTAAATTTATAATTGCTAGCCGAAACCATATCAAAATCCCGCCAAATTTGGCTAAATTTGATATGGATATTGACATCTCATCATCACAAATTAGACAAAATTTAGGCTCTGATTTGCTTCCCTGTACGTCCAAATTTCCGACGTTGCAAAGTGAAATAATTAAATTTTATCAAGGAAAAAAAATGGAAGAAAAAGTAGAAATTATCGCCCGTGTTTTAAATGAAAAAAAAGCTGAAAATGTCGAAATAATCGATATGCAAGATAAAGATTATATCGCTAAATTCGTCGTTATTGCGACTATGTTTGCGCCTCGTCATGCGCTTGCTTTGATTGATGATTTAAAGGTCGCGCTTCGTGGTGAACATATCATCGGGATTGAAACTAGCGATGATTGGAGTGTGATTGATTATGGTGATGTGATGGTACATTTGATGAGTGAAAATTACCGCGCAAAGTATAATATAGAGGAATTTTTGGCGAAATTTGACGCTAAAAAGAGTTAAATTTTTAGGCGCGATATAAATTTTGCGCCTAAAATTAACGCGATAAATCTTTTATAAAATTTACAAATTTATCGCAAAAATTTGGACACTCGCAGACATTAAAATTTTCAATCCCTAATTTAGTTGCTTCATTTTTATAAAAAATTTCAAGTTCAAACTTCGTTTCAGAGTTATCAATGCAAAATGAAATCGGAAAAACCAAAACATTTTTTTCGCCATTTTGGCTTAAGTTTTTAAGCGTATCAAAAACGCTCGGCGATAGCCATTTTATCGGACCTAAGCGCGATTGATAAGCTAAATTTACGCTTTTAAATAAAATATCATTTTGCGCCAATAAATTGCGTAAAATTTCTACGTGAGAGTTGATGTGTTGTTCGTAAATATCGCCGTTTAATATATGTTTTTTTGGTAAAGAGTGCGCCGAAAAAATCAGCGAAGTTTGCGCGATTTGTTCTGTCGAAAATGTCGCTATTTTTGCGCGAATTAAATCCAAAATGATTTCATTATAAAATTTATTTTCATAGAAAAAATCCACAATTTTTATGTTTTTTATTTCTAAATTTTGCGCTGCTTGTTGTGCGCTTTGCAAACTCGATAAAATCGTCGTTTTAGAAAAGTGCGGATAGAGCGGGAAAAGCGTAATCTCATCAAAATCGGCATATTTTTTTAGCGTCTCATCGGCAAATGGGGGTGTATAATTCATCGCGTAATCAAATTTTATATCGCTTTGATCGGCGTTTAGTTTTTCTACTAAATTGCGCGTTATTTTGTTGATTGGTGAACACATTTTAAATGGTTTATAGTTTTCACGCGCTGTTTTTTTGCGAAAATGCGTGATAATAAATGCTAAATTTCTGCGCCAAAATTTGCTTTTAATGCGTAAAATTTCTGGGTCGTTAAACATATTTTTTAAAAATAATTCAATCTCACTTTCATTATTCGGACCGCCCATGTTTAGCAAAATTACCGCTTTTTTCATTGTAAAATCTCCCAAATTTTTACAGCTTTTTCCGCGCCTGTGCTATCAAAATTTCCATTTTGCAGAACTTTTGAAAACTCACAATGAAGCATACGCAAACTCAAATCATCTTTTTCTACTTTTAAATTTACTCGGCCATTTGGTGTGATTTTATATAGCTCAAATTCACTCAAATTTCCAATATAAAGCCCAGAATTTGTGCAAATTTCTATTCACCAAAGATCTTTTGGAAATTTTGTGCATATATTTATGTTAGAAAGTATGCCGTTTTTTGATTTGATTAGATAGGATAAACTTTCGATTTTACTGCTATTTAAGAGAGTTTTTTCGTGTTTTAAAGAGGCTATGTCGCTTTTGGTAAATTGCATTAATAAATCGAAATTTCTTATCGCCAAATTTGTCAAATTTACACCATTATTTTCCGCGCTATTTGTAATACCACAGCTTAATTTTATCGAATAGATTTTTTTGTCTTTCATTAGCTCTTTTTGCAATGATAAAATCACAGGGTTAAAACGTGTCTCATAGCCTAAAAACAGTCGAATTTTGTTGGTTTGCGCTGTATATTTTAACGTTCTTGCCTCTTCTAAATTTAGTGCAAAAGGGGCGTGGATTAAAATATTTTTGCAAAATTTGGCGCATTCAATTAGTGCTTCACGCTTTTTTTGTGCAGAAACGATGATGATTGCGTCTGGTTTTGTCATCTCACAAGCACTTTGTATACTATTAAAAAGCGGAATTCGTCCTAAATTATCGTTTTTATTTTTATCGCATACGGCGCACAACTCAAAATATTCTGAGCGTCTAAGTTCGCTAAAATGCCGTGCGCCTTGTTCGTCTAGGCCTATTAAAACTACTTTATTTTTCACTTTTTGTCCTATAAAATTTATAAAAAGCCAGATTATACTTAATT
>CAUTSW010000112.1:0-3111 GCA_963541085.1 uncultured Campylobacter sp. | reverse complement strand
ATCAAAGATGAGGTTACATTAAATAAAGAACAAAATGAATTTTTGGTAAATCGTGCGGTATTTAGCGCAGCATGTATTCGTTGCCATGATGTTAAATACGATAAGCTAAAAGCCGAGGGACATACTGATTTAATCGCAAAATATATGGGCTCAACACCGCCTGATCTATCAATGATGATTCGTGCTCGTTCATCTGAATATCTACATAATTTTATCAACGATACACAAAAGATGCTTCCTGGCACATCAATGCCACGCGTTGGTTTAAATAAAACTAGCGAAGATCAAGTAATCTCATATTTACAAAGTGTTGGCGATAGCAAAAAAGCACAACGCGAGAGCGTAAGCATAAATATTATGATATTTTTCGTGATTTTGAGTGTTTTTGCATTCTTGTGGAAACAATATATTTGGAGAAATTTACATTAAATTTCTAGAAATTTGCAGTTAAAAAGCTGCAAATTTCGACTACTTTTGTATGTCTAATTCAGTGATACGCTTTTTATTTATAGGCGAAAACTGATTAACATACTCGTACGCCTCTTCGTAATCATCATCCATATAACCAGCAACTTTTACGATAAACTCATAAAGCTCTTCATCATCCATCGTCTCAAAATCGCCATTATATTCCTCTAGTGTCTCAGAAACATACGCCTCTAATTCCAACTCGTCATAAGTCATTTTTAAGCTCCATTAAAAAAGTCCCGAAGTGTAGCAAAAAAAATAGACAAATTCAAGCAAATTTTAATACAAATTCAGCTTTTCGCCACGCACCAAAGCACTTTTTTAGTGCGTTTGTATATAATTTGCCTTTTTGCTAAATTTTTGATAATAAATTTAAGGAGAAAATCATGAAAAGTTTTTTTATCACGGGCACAAATACCGATATTGGCAAAACTTTTATCACTACTGCTCTTTTGCGCTCATTTTTGAAATTTACCTCCAGCGCCGTCGCGATTAAACCTATTCAAAGCGGCACAGATGAGAGTGGTTTAAAGGATTTTGAAATTTACAAAAATGCCGGCGAAAGTGAGAATTTCGCCCCGCTTTATATGCTTAAATTTCCAGCTTCGCCATACTTTGCCGCACGCTTAGAAGGTGTTCAAATTATTCTTGAAGATGTTAAAAATTATTGCGAAAAAATCATCTGCGAACATGAGATGACGCTTATTGAGGGTGCTGGCGGGATTTACGTCCCAATAAATGAGCGCGAAAGCATGCTTGATTTAATCCTTGCGCTAAATTTGGGCGTCATTTTAGTCTGCAAAAACGAGCTTGGCGCGCTAAATAACACAATTTTAAGTATCAAAGCGCTCGAAAATGCTGGCGCAAAAATCGATTTAATTGTGCTAAATTTTACCGATCTAAACGATAAAATTCACGTATCAAATTTAGATTATTTGCGCGCAAATTTCCCTTATAAAATCATAGTTTTACCTAAATTTGATGATAAAAATTTAGATGAAATTGCGCTTAATTTTGATGAGTTTGCGCAAGAAAGCTTGTCAAATTTAGATGAAATTTCAGCGTCCGCCAAGTCTTTACCACCCAGCGCGCAAACAAATTTAATAACCAACGAACAAGATCAAATTTTAGACGAAAGCCACAATAAAACAAGGTCAAATTTAACGCCTTGCCAAGTTCAAATTTCTAATGAACAAATAGATCTAGATTTTGATAAAAAGCACCTTTTTCATCCATACACTTCCATCACAAAACCGCTTAAAACATACGCTGTAACTGGTGCAAAAGGCTCATACATCTTCACACAAGATGGCGCGCTAATTGATGGCATGAGCTCTTGGTGGTGCGAGTGCTTAGGCTATGGACGCGAAGAGCTAAAAGCAGCGGCTCACGCACAAATTGACACCTTTTCGCACGTGATGTTTGGAGGATTAACCCACACACCTGCGATAAATTTAGGCAAAAAATTACTCTCACTTTTACCTAGCCAATTAGATGTGATTTTTTACGCAGATAGTGGCTCGGTTGCTGTTGAAGTAGCTATTAAAATGGCGTTGCAATATCAGCAAAATCGCGCCCCGCACAAAAATAAAATCGCCACTTTTAAAGGCGGATATCACGGCGATACGTTTGGTGCGATGAGTGTTTGTGATCCTGTAAATGGCATGCACTCGCTCTTTCGTGGCGTTTTGGCTAAGCAAATTTTTATGCCACGACCTAAAATCCCATATGGCGCGAAATTTAGCGACAAAGCGACAAAAAAAATGGAAAAAATCATCATGAAAAATCGCGACAAAATCGCTGCGATTATCGTAGAACCGCTGGTGCAAGGCGCAGGCGGAATGTGGTTTTATCACGAAAATTATCTGAAATTTTTGCGTAAAATTTGCGATAAAATCGGCGCACTTTTGATCTTTGATGAGATTGCAACTGGTTTTGGGCGAACTGGCGCGATGTTTGCGTGCGAAAAAGCCGGTGTTGTGCCAGATATCATCACACTTGGCAAGGCGCTAACGGGCGGGATGTTAAGCTTTGCGACGACGATTTGTTCTAGGCGCGTAGCCGAAGGCGTGTGCGAAAATGGCGTGTTTATGCACGGGCCAACTTTTATGGCAAACCCTCTTGCGTGCGCGGTTGCACTTGAAAGTATTACACAAATTGAGCGCTTAAATGTGCGCGAGAAAGTCGGCTTGTGCGAGCAAATTTTGCGTGAAAATTTGGCGTTTTGCGCGAATTTAGATGGCGTGGTTGATGTGCGCGTGATGGGTGCGATTGGCGTGGTGGAGATGGCGCGCGATGTTGATGTGGAGCGAATACAGGCGTTTTTCATAAAGCGTGGCGTGTGGATTCGTCCATTTGGCAAAAACATCTACATAATGCCACATTTTACAGCATCGCGCGATGAGATTATTGCGCTTTGCAAGGCGATACGCGAGGCGATTTTGGCTGGGGAATATTGAGATTGTTTTTAAAATTTGGCTTATTTTTTAGCCAAATTTATATCATAATCATCAAAAACCCAGCGCGAATTTAATAAAAATTTGTTAAATAGTTTGCGTCAAAAGCTACTTGGCAAAAACAATTAAATTTCAGTAATTTCCACACAAATTTAGATGAAAATTTATCAAAACGTAAAGCTAAAAA
>CAUTSW010000111.1:0-3154 GCA_963541085.1 uncultured Campylobacter sp. | reverse complement strand
AAATTTGAGAGGATTTGCTTTTAGAGGCCGATGTCGCTTATGAAATTGTCGAAGAGATTATCTACTATTTGCCGCCTAGTGATTTGGTAGATATTAATGATTTAAAGCGCGTAATGAAAACGTATTTCATCTATGATGTGCCTGAAATTTCAAATGCATGGCCGTTTGTGGAGCTGATTTTGGGCGTAAATGGCGCAGGCAAAACGACGACTATCGGCAAACTAGCAAATTTATACAAATCCCGTGGCGAGAGCGTAATTTTGGGGGCTAGCGATACATTTCGCGCTGGAGCGGTAGAGCAACTACGCCTTTGGGCAAAACGCCTTGAAGTGCCAATTGTCGCCACAAATCAAGGGCACGATCCAGCCGCCGTCGCCTTTGATACGATAAACTCAGCCATAGCAAAAGGGATCAAACATGTATTAATCGATACGGCGGGACGCTTGCAAAACCAGCAAAATTTAGCAAAAGAGCTAGAAAAAATCATCCGCATAAGCGCAAAAGCAATGGAAGGTGCACCACATCGTAAAATCTTGGTGTTAGATGGCACACAAGGCACAGCGGCATTTGCGCAGGCAAAAGCATTTAACGAGATCGTAAAAATCGACGGCGTAATCATAACAAAACTAGATGGGACACCAAAAGGTGGGGCTTTGCTAAGCGTTGCGCGAGAGCTTGAAGTGCCGATTTTATACATCGGCGTGGGCGAAAACCGAGAAAATTTGATTAAATTTGACGCCGATAAATTTATTGATGATATCGCAGAAGCGATTTTCGCTGAAAATTAGTGTCTAAAATTTGGATGCAAAGCGACAAAACACAGCGCGAATAAAATTTAGAATATGCAAAATTTAAATTTTTCACCAAATTTATCTAGCAAAAAAACGCGTGGCAAATTTAATTAAATTTGATAGACATTATGTTTAATAGAACATCTCAAACCAAATTTCAAGCGTCAAATTTTATAAATTTCAGGCGCGATTGTATATTTTTTATCGCGCTATTTGCCTTTCATTTTTTAGCATTTGCAACGCCCGAAATTCTGCAAAATTTGGCTGAAATTTTCAGAAATTTAGTTGAAATTTTTGGATTTTCTCAAAACAAAAATAGCGAGAGCAGTTTTATTAAAATGCTACTTTCATGGGATAAATTTCAGCACGCAAGCGCGTTTTGTGTGCTAATGATAACGTGTGCATTTAAGCTAAAAATCCTAGCAAAATCTGCGCTACTTTTAGCAATCGGCGTAGAAATTGAGCTAGTGCAACTAAATTTAAGCTACCGTGATGCAAGTTTGCTTGATTTATGCGCTGATGGCATCGGCATTTTAGGCGGAGTTGTCATCAAAATCGCAATTAAATTTGCGAAAAAATTTAGCGCAAAAAGGAGACAAAATGTCAAAAAAACAGAGCATTTTTGAGTGCCAACACTGCGGAAACAAACAGGCAAAATGGACTGGCAAATGCCCACAGTGTGGGGCGTGGGATAGTTTCATAGAGCTAAAATCAGAGCAAATCGAAGCGTTAAAACAAATAGAAACTCGCGCCATCGCAAAAGCAAAAGCGCAAGAAATTTGCGACGTGCAAATTCAAAATATCACACGAATTAGCTCGGGCGATGATGAGCTAAATTTGGTGCTTGGTGGCGGAGTTGTGCCTGGATCGCTCACACTAATAGGCGGAAGCCCTGGCATCGGCAAATCGACCCTGTTACTAAAAATAAGCTCAAACCTCTCAAGCACAGGGCTAAAAACACTATACGTAAGTGGTGAAGAGAGCCTTTCGCAAATAAAATCACGCGCCCAACGACTAGACGCGGTGAGTAAAAATTTATTTTTGCTAAGTGAAATTTGTTTGCAAAATATCCTAGACGAGATCGCCACGTCTGAATATAAAGTGCTAATAATCGATAGTATTCAAACGCTTTTTAGCGATGAGATCACGTCTGCGCCAGGCTCTGTGTCGCAGGTACGCGAGGTGACTTTTGCACTGATGAGACTAGCAAAAGAGCGCGAAATTTCTGTTTTTATCATCGGGCATATCACGAAAGATGGCGCGATCGCGGGGCCTAGAATCTTAGAACATATGGTCGATGTTGTGCTATATTTTGAGGGCGATGCAAGTCGCGAAATGCGAATTTTGCGCGGATTTAAAAACCGCTTTGGCTCAACAAGCGAGGTTGGGATTTTTGAAATGACAAAAAATGGTCTTACAAGCGCAAAAAATATCGCAAGTAAATTTTTCACGCGCGGAGATGCGATTTCTGGGAGCGCGATCACAGTGATTATGGAAGGGACGCGCGCGTTAATTGTCGAAATTCAAGCACTTGTGTGCGAAAGTGCCTATCCAAAACGCATCGCAACAGGCTATGATCGCAACCGACTTGATATGATTTTGGCACTTTTGGAGCGCAAAGTTGAACTTCCGCTTGGGAGATATGATGTGTTTGTGAATGTGAGCGGCGGTGTTAAAATCGCAGAACCAGCGGCGGATTTGGCGGTCGTGGCGGCGATTGTGAGTAGCTTTAAAAATCGCCCGATTAGTAAAGAGAGTGTATTTATCGGAGAGATTAGCCTCAATGGCGAAATTCGCGATGTTTTCAATCTCGACGCAAGATTAAATGAAGCAAAAATGCAGAAATTTAAAAACGCGATAATTCCAGCAAAACCGCTCGAAGAAAAAGGTGTGAAAATTTTCATCGCAAATGAGATTAGGCAGGTTTTAGAGTGGATGTAGAGCCACTCTATTTTTATATTTTGTTTTACTCAAATAATTTCACACTCTTGCCATTTGCACATTTACCTTCACAACCAAATCTGTTCCCTTTAACAAAAAACTCATTTTGATGCCGCCTTTGATGCCATTAAAATTGTTTAATCTAAGCTTGCAATAAGACCAGAAAATCTCTACATCATTGATATGGCATCTACAAACTCATTTTCGCGGTGCTTAGCGAATAGCACCACCAATCCACCACCACGCGCTAAATCATCTACATAAATCACACTTAATCAAACCCCTCTAAATGCCATAAAATCGACACCGGCAAAGCATTTAATAAGCTTTGTGTAAACTTTACTATCTTGTTTAAATACATCAAACTATTTACCTTCACAACCAAATCTGCCATGCGCCTTTTTTGCTTTAAAATAATTTTG
>CAUTSW010000110.1:0-3155 GCA_963541085.1 uncultured Campylobacter sp. | reverse complement strand
TTATGCTTAAATCGCGGCTTACAAGCTGGAATTTAGAGTAGTTTTGCGCAACTTTTTTATTGAATTTTAGCTTTTTAAAATCGATCTCACAAATGTAAGTTTTAGGCAAGTCAAACTCATTTTCAATGTTTAAATCAAGACGCCCAATAAAGCCTACATTTTCACCATCAATCACGATATTTGCCTGTTCAAATTCACTCAAAAATTCAAATTTTATATCCGGAATTTGCGCTTTAAATTCGCCAATTGTATCAGCTATCAAGCTTGCAAAGTGCATAAAATTTACCTGCGCTGGACGAGGCGAATGCAAAAGGCTAGGCTCAGCAATCAATCCGCTTTGAATAAAACCTAAGCTTAAATTCTGCGCACCATTTTCATCAAAAATAGCTCCGATTTCAAAAAGTTTTACTGCACGACGTGAGTTTTTAAAATTTTGCGAAGCTGAGTTTATGAGATGATTTATCAAACTTGGTCTAAGCGTGTCTAACTCACCATTTATAGGATTTAAAATTTTAACATTACACTCTTTAAAGCCCAATTTTATGCACTTTTCGCTATCGTCAAAAACATAATGAACACACTCGAAAAAACCAGCACCAACGGCTTTTTGCCTAATTTCACGACGATTTTTATAGTTTAAATACGCATCGTTAAAACGATTTTTCTCACTAAATTTTAACGGAGTTGATGGGATATTATCAATGCCTATAATTCGCACAATCTCTTCGCAAATATCGTGTGAATTTTCGATATCATGGCGAAATTTAGGCACTTTAACGCTCAAAAATTCATGATCTGGCGCAATATCAAATTGTAAATTTTTAAGTATTTTTACAATTTGATTTTTATCTACTTGTGCCCCAGACATCGCGCAAATTTCATCAACATCAATTTTGATAATTTTTGGCTCATCAACAGGTAAAATTTGCTGTAAATCGCCATAAATTTCAATCTCTTTTTCTTTTGAAAAAATCGCAAATAAATACTCATTTCCCACACTTAAATCAGGCTCACTTCCACGCGTAGAAATAAACGTATGATCGCCTGATTTTAGCTCTTTATTTTCACCAATTGCTACCGATAAAATCGCAGGTTCTGTATAATTTGCCTCTATTAAAATTTTCTTGCTTTGCGCGTTAGGTTTTGCAAAATCGCTTTGTGAAATTCCTGCTAAAGAGAGCAAATTTTCACCACAAAATACGCCATATTCTCGCTGTTTTACAGGACGAATTTCTAATGCAACTTTGCCATTTTCGCTCGGTAGCTTTTCAAAATCATACGCACGAAATAGCACCCCACTTGCATGTGTAGCATAGGCTAAAATCGTCTCTAAATCATTACTTGCCACAATTTGTGTCAAGTTTGCACGTATTTTTTGAAGTAAATTTAATGAAAAATTTTGTTTTAATTCAATCGCTTTGTAGATAAATTTCGCCCCGATTTTCTCATCTGTTTTTACAGATAAAATTCTGCCGATGCCGATTAAATTCTCTTTTTCGTTGTAGTTTATCTTTTTAATGCCTAATTCAAAGGCCGCGCCTAAATCCCGCGCAATCCCGCGCAAACTAAGGCAATCCCCGCGATTTGGCGTAAGCTCAATCTCAATAATATCATCATTAAAAGCTGGAATTTCGCTTAGTTTTCTACCCAAATTTAGCTCGCCAATACTCTCATCAAGCACCATTATTCCATCGTTTAATTTTGGTAGCCCAAGCTCACTTGCAGAACAAATCATGCCAAAACTCTCAACTCCACGCAATTTTGCGTGTTTTATCTCCATCCCATTTGGCATCTTTGCGCCAATTAGCGCGAGAGGGACGATTTGATTTAAAGCGACATTTTTTGCACCACACACAATCTGTAAAATTTCGCTACCAATATCTACTTCGCACACGTGAAGGTGATCTGAATTTTCGTGATCTTTGCACGAAACTACGCGCCCAATAACGATATTTTCAGGCATTCGCACGCTTGTAAAACTATCTACCTCAAGCCCGATCGCATTTAATTTTGCGCAAATTTTATCGCTACTAATCCCGCTTAAATCTATCCACTCTTCTAACCAATTTCTAGCTATTATCATTTAAATTGCTCCAATAATCTTAAATCGCCTTCAAACAAGCTTCGTAAATCAGGAATTTCGTGTAGCAACATCGCAAACCTCTCAACCCCAAGCCCAAATGCATACCCGCTTACATTTTTCCATTTTACGGCCTTAAATACATTCGGATCTACTACACCCGCGCCAAGCACCTCTAACCAGCCTGTTTGTTTACACACGCGACACCCAGCCCCGTGACAAAATATACAGCTAATATCAACCTCTGTGCTAGGCTCCGTAAATGGGAAAAAGCTAGGGCGAAATCGCACCTTAACATCGCCAAACATATAGCGCAAAAAATCCTCTAAAATGTATTTTAAATTTGCAAAGCTTACGCCGTCCCCTCGCTCTACAACTAACCCTTCTACTTGATGAAACATCGGCGTATGCGTTAGATCCATATCACGGCGAAATACCGCGCCAGGGGCTATCATGCGAATAGGTGGCTCTTTAAATTTTTCCATCGTGCGAATTTGGACGCCACTTGTGTGAGTGCGAAGTAAATTTGAATTATTTAGATAAAACGTATCTTGCATGTCGCGCGCTGGGTGAAATTTCGGCAAATTTAACGCCTCAAAATTGTGAAAATCGTCCTCAATAAGCGGACCATCTTCGATACTGAAATTTTGCGCCAAAAAGTACTCAATAATCCTATCCATCGTCTCCATCACAGGATGAAGTGCGCCTTTATTTGTGCGCTCGCCAAACATCGTAACATCGCACGCCTCTTTTTTCATGTTCTCTTTTAAATTTGCCTTTTCTAGCTCATCTTTTCTTTGTGCGATTAAGGCGTTAAATTCATCACGCATTGTGTTTAAATTGCGGGCAAATTCTTTTTTCTCTTGGGGCGTGATCTCTTTTAATCTAGCAAATTCAGCCGTGATTAGCCCTTTTTTGCCGAAAAGTTCGACGCGAATTTTGTCTAATTCATCTAAATTTGTAGAATTTTGGATTTTTGATTTAAAATCTTCCACGGATTTTCCTTTTTTAACAAAATTTTTGCCCGTGATTTTAATGAAATTTTAATAAAATCTAGGTAAATTAAAGGCTCATT
>CAUTSW010000109.1:0-3217 GCA_963541085.1 uncultured Campylobacter sp. | reverse complement strand
GCGCCGAGCGTGGCGCGCTTTAAGGTTTTTATCATTGATGAAGTGCACATGCTAACAAAAGAGGCGTTTAACGCACTGCTTAAAACACTAGAAGAACCACCATCTTATGTCAAATTTATCCTAGCGACAACAGACCCGCTAAAGCTCCCAGCCACCGTGCTTTCGCGCACGCAACATTTTCATTTTAAACCGATTGCGCGCGGACTCATCACCAAACATTTAGCTAAAATTTTGCAAAACGAAAACGTAGCTTATGAGGACGCAGCTCTAGAGATTCTAGCTCGTAGCGGTTCAGGATCACTTCGAGATACAATTACGCTTTTAGATCAAGCGATAATTTATTCAAAAGAAAACGTTACCGCAAGCGCGGTTTCTGCGATGCTTGGGCTTTTAGATCCGCAAAAAATCAGCGAAATTTTATCAATCGCGATAAATCAAGATAAATCTGCAGCGATCAATCTTGCTAGTGAGCTTGAAAACTACGACGCGGGTATGATAATTGACGAGATTATCGCTATTTTAAAAGAGAAATTTTTGGCGTGCGATGCTAGTTTTAGTGTGTTGATGTTTGAGCGATTTTTTAGAATTTTAAGCGAAGCAAAAAAGATGTTAATCTCTAATTCTGATAATGCTTTTACGCTACTTATGACGCTATTTTTGATGATGGAAGCTGTAAATTTGCGCGAAATTGATGATGTAATTGAGGGCGCAAAAATCGATCTTTCTTTGCGCGAAGCAGATGAAATCAAAAGTTCGCCAATCGGTGCAAATAGCGATTTTAACGCGAAATTTAATAATCCAGTGGCAAATGCAAATACAAATGCAAATTTGAATATGAAACAAAACCAAATTTCAGCACCAAATTTCGCGCAAACTAGCCCACAAAATTTAGAGCAAATCAGCCCAAAACAAAATTTCTCCGCCAATCAAACCCAAAATACAGCTCCAAACGCCGAAATTTCGCGCTATAGCGACTTTATCAAAGCGCTTATTAATCGCGATATTGAGCTTGGCGAGTGTTTTAAAAATTACATTGATTTTGTAAATTTTGATGGTAAAAATTTGGCGTTAATCTCGCGCGTTCCAGATGAAAAACGTGATTTTATGCGCAGAGCATCAAAAGGAATCAGGCAAGTTTTGAGCCAAATTTATGGCGAAAATGTAAAGATTCAAATAGAAAATAGTGACGTAAAAAAAAACCATAACGAGCCAAATTTAAAAGCTCAAAATTTAGATAACGAAATTTCTAACGTGCAAGATAGTAAACCCGCGCCACAAAGTTCACAAATTTCAAATTTAGATGAGAACAAAAATACAAATTTTAGAGCTCAAAATAGCGAAAAAGAGCAAATTTCTAACAATCAAAGCGGATTTTCGCAACGTTTTTTAAGCGAAAATAGACCAAATTTAGCGCAAACTCCATCGCAAAATTTTGAGCAAGAGAGCTTTTTACATACACAACAAACACTAATCAGCGCACAAAAAATAGCCGAACTTGGCACAAAAACAGAACAAATCAGACAAGTTAGCGCGAGCGAAATTTTGCACCAAATTCAGCCAAATGCAAATTTCACACAACAAACCCACGCACAAAAAATGTTAAAAATTCTCGAACACTATTTTGGTAAAAGCGAACCAATGAGCTAACCTAAACCACAAGTAAAATGTTTTAAAATGCGCTTAAAACGATAAAAACAAAGATGCAAGGCGCGACATCAACGGATATTTATTGCGATTTTGCTCGCTTGTTAAAGTATCGCCATAATTTTTTGTAATCATTTTGCGAATTAATCACAAAATTTACTTGCTACTTAAATAATTGATTTTTGTAGCAAGTAAATATAATCGCTGATTTTGCTCTAATTGTATCAAGAATAGATTTTCGCATTGTCATATTCGCCACACAATCTAGCAGCAATGAATTTCGACTTTAAAATCATAATTTTAAACCTGCTCTATTTGATAAATTAAGATTTTAATATGCGCCCCAACAAATTTAGTCTGCTTTCATTGTTTTTTGTAAAGTTAATTTATAACTTTGGATCTTTCTAAAACCTCCAAACCACACAACAAATAGGCAATCAGCGCGTATTTGTAGCCCATTTTGCAAACATTCACGCAAAGCAAATTTAATCCAATTTTTTGCTTTTTATGCATCCATTTTAAAATTGACACAACCGACAAGCGTTTTAATTTTTTGCATGAGCCAGTTTAAAATCGCAACTGATTTAAAACTAGAATTAGTTTTAAATTTATTTTTGCTTGAATAAAAGTGGTTGAATAAGATATTTTAAGAAGTTTTAAAACCTTTTTAAAACTTCTCATTTTGATGGGGCTAACCTGTAAATTTTGCCTGCAAACTAAGTAAATCACATTTTGCAGGCAAATTTTAACTCACATTTCGGGCTTGCAAATCTCACCGCGCAAAATATTTTTAATCGTCGCAGTGCCAATTATCGCAATCATCACACAAAGCATCACAAAAAACACAATGCCAAAAATCGCAAAAATATCATTTCTACTAATTTCATACGCGCGAAGCACAGCCACGCAAATCGCAGCAGTCGGAAATGTAAAAGCCCACCACGAAAGAAAAAATTTAAGTTTAACGAAATTTTTATACATAAAAATCACCAAAAATGTAAAAAATAGCCCCAAATTTAGCAAAATCATCGCAAAAACACCCATTTCACCGGTGAGTTTAACAACATCCAAAAAGCCAATCGCAGGTGGCGCGATGAGTATAAAAAGTGTCGGCATGAACTTTTGCGGAAGCTGATCGTGAAATAAAATACGATAAAAAATAATAGCAAAAAGTACAACATAGAAAAAAATCGCAAGCGAAAAGTAGTACCAAAGCCACATTTTTGGGGCATTTGCAGCGATAATAACAAGCAAATTACCCACAATCGGGATAAACCACGCTGGGTTTGAGTGTTTAATCTCTAAATTTCGGTTAATCCAAAAAGAGACAACATATAGCGTAAGAATCGTCAAAATCGCCGTCCCGCCATAAAAAAATAGCGCATAAATCGCCGGTGTATCGCGCCAAAGTATCGCCAAAAGTAGCATCGAAATCGGAAAAGCGGCGAAAAAATTTATCTTTATCACATGCGCAAACTCAGCCTTTACGGCGGTAAAATTTATCATGATTTTCGCGCCATATAGCAGACAAATTAGCGCAAAAATCGCAGTTACAAAATATTTTATTAGCATG
>CAUTSW010000108.1:0-3279 GCA_963541085.1 uncultured Campylobacter sp. | reverse complement strand
TATCAAATTTATCTCCAAAAACTATCATCAAAAATGCCAAAATAAAGAGTTTATCTGCGTGTAAATTTGGTTAGTCTTTAAAATAGGTTCAAACAAAAATTTACGCCAAATTTTTTAAATTTAAGCAGGTAAAAAGAGGTAAATTTATTTAAAAAAGAGACGAAAACTATTTAAATTTTCATCTCTTCAAAACGCATCTATTCAGCTTTCTTTACCCTAAATTTAGGTATTTCAAGCACATAATCACTCTCTTTTTCATTGTGTAAAGAGCTGATTTTTGCAGCAGGCAACACACACTCTCCGCTTAAAACTACTCGGTAGTTATTATAAATTTTATACGGCTCATCTTGCATTGTGTTTGAGTTGTAAGTCGTATAGAAATTTTGCAAATAATTTAACACATTTTCGTCGCGAATGTCCAAAAATTCGGTAATCTCGCTCTTTTTTGGCGTAAAATTCATCTTGCTTAATCGTGGATTAATCGCCTCAAAACAAGAACTAATACCCTCATCCACCACAAACGACGAGTATTCGCGGTTTCCATCATTTGCTAAAATCGAAATCTCAGATGTGATTACATCGCCCACTTTTAGCGCGTTTAAATCGACTTTTTCGCCGTTTGTATAATAAAATTCGCGTTTAATCGTAACCGATTTATCAGACGCAAAATCGCTTTTTGGTTTAAGCGTTTCGTAGCCATAGCTTGAAATCGCATAGTAAATTCTATCATTTGCCAAAATCTCCACATCACTATCAATAGGTAAAATTTGAGCTATCGCGCCGGTAAAATCTAACGTTTTGCCAGATGACTTTACACTAAATTTAAGATCATCTAATTGATTTTTATCGCTATTTAAAGCCCTAAAAATCATCGCTTTTTCGCGCGTAGAGTTGGCTAAATCAAGGCTTGTTAAAAGATTATCTTGGATATTTTTAAACCTATCGCCAACACCGATTAAATTCGCCACGTATAGCAAAAATGCATTATCAAAAACATTTTGCGCTGGTTTAATTTCGCTTACAACAGCGTTCATTTCCTCTTTCATGCCACCTTTTTTAAGCAAATACGCCATCAAAATTTGACTCAAAGCGTCTTTTTTGTAGCCGCCATCATCGTAAAGCGTGTTGATTTTCGCGCTAGAAATTTGCCCATTTTTACTAAGCACAAACGCCGCATAAAGCTTATCTTGTGTGCTCTCAAATTTATCGCCATTTAGATAGCTAAAAATCAGTTTTTTTTGCTCGCTTGAGAGAAAATTACGCGTTAAATCAAGCTCTAAAAGCACATCCGCAGCGTAAATACTAGCCTGTTTTTGCGTATAAGAGCTATTTGACCAATAGCCAAAAGATCCATCACTTTTTAAACGTGAGAGCAGTTTTGCAATAGCACTATTTATAAACGATGTGCGTTCATCTATGCTTAAATTTGTGTTTGAAATTTGCGAAATTGCTAAAAGTTGCGACGAAATTTGCTCGGTGCAACCATATGGATATTTATAAAAATAGTGCGAATATGCCTTAAAAATCGAGCTAAAATCGCCAGAAATCGCAAAAAGCCCCTTTGTATAACCGCTTGGAAATTTAAGCATCGCGCTATCTTTTGTAGAGCCTAGTCGCTCGGTATAGCTTAGTGGAAATGGCGAGTAGATGTTGAGTTTTTTCTCGCTTTTTAAAATTTCATCGCCAGAATTTATATTGATCGTAAAATACGCCTCTCCAACACTTTGCGCTTTAATATTTGCTATCAAATTTAAACTCGCCATCGGCTCTATTTCAAACTCGCCAGATTTTAAATTAAATTCTAAATTTGACGAGTGATTT
This sequence comes from uncultured Campylobacter sp., assembly GCA_963541085.1. Taxonomy (GTDB): domain Bacteria; phylum Campylobacterota; class Campylobacteria; order Campylobacterales; family Campylobacteraceae; genus Campylobacter_B. The sequence continues at coordinate 1,458 of CAUTSW010000108.1, read as the reverse complement.
TCACTTAATTTTATACTCTTTTTTTCGTTTGTAGTATTAATTAAAGTGATTGGAAGCTCGATATTATCGCCATCGCGTAGATACATTAGCTCACCACTTTTTATGGCAATTTCATCGGCTACTTTGATATATTTATTTACAGATGAGATACGATCATCGCTTAGCGAAATGGCAGTGATTCTCAAAAGTGAATTAAAATCACTAGGCGTTTTGAAGTTAAACTCAGCCATGCCATCGCTATTAGATTGTAAAATTTCAGTGAGTTTAAATGTCTGTAAATTTACTTTTTTTGATGGAGCAAGACCCGTTTTTAACGCCGCACGAAGCGCAATTGCCTTATCAGAACCAAATTTTAACATATCTGAAGCACTAAAATAGGTGCTTAAATTCCCAAAAATATCGTAACTTTTTAGATAATTTTTCATCGCCACATCAAAATAAGAAAATGCGTCAATCTCTGGTTGCTTTACGATTTCTAATGCGCCTTCATCAGCCACAAATAGCGCAATTTGGGCATTTGGCTCGGTTTTTAGTGCGATTTTAATATCTTGTGCGTTTTGCGCATTTTTTGGCGTGTTGAGCTCTAATTTTGCCAAATTTAGACTCTTATCTTTATTTACATAAATTTGCCCAAAAGCGCGAAGTGGCTCAGGATGAGCGTTTGATTTACGAAAGATAGTCGCATTTATATAACCGCCATTAAAATCAGCAGGAATTTCAAATTCACCTCTACCATTATACTCATCAATCGGCACAATAATTTGAGAATAAATTTTATCTTTTGAGCCAAAATTTAAAACAGCTTTGCCACTTTTAATCGCTGAGTTTAGATTAATTTGTGCTGTTTCTCCAGGATGAAAACTAGCTTTATTTAGCGTCAATTTTACCTCGTTTATCGCGTTTAAACTACCAGCATCAGCGTAATCATCATAAAATGCAAAAAATTCACTACTCGCGCTAGAACCACTTAACAAATCGCTAGCCACTATCAAAAATGCGCCCTCACCTAGATCGTATTCAAATTCATTTGCATTGACATCAAAGCTATCTATTAGTTCATAATCTTTCTCATAATTTGTACTATTTTCATAATAGTAAAAATCATAAGAACGTTTGTAAATTTTGATATTTATAGGGCGTTTTAATCGCTCATTTTTAAACGGATCTAGGCTTAAAAGCTCAAATTTGGCTCTATTGTTTTCGATCTTTTCTAGCTTTATGCCAGTGATAGTATCGTATGGATAGATTGTTACATTTTTATATTCGTTTGATGTTTTATTGCCTGATTTTACGGCAAAATTTAGATTTAAATTTAGCGCATTTGAGACCGCACCAAGCTGTTCGCGCACCGGATTTATGATAGTTTGCACGCTACCATTTGCATTTGTTTTGAAATTTCGCGCCTCATTATCCCATACCATCTCGCTATAAATCATCTTATTTACAAACGAAAAACCT
>CAUTSW010000107.1:0-3296 GCA_963541085.1 uncultured Campylobacter sp. | reverse complement strand
TGAAATTGAAGTCTCGTTTCGCACCTTTGCTGCGCACTTAAACGCAAACTGCAACGCACGATCAATATATGTCGCGCACGCGCCATTTGCCAATGCAAAATTTAGCGCATCACGAAGCTGACCTGCGATCTGTGTTTCGCCAACAACAAGGCTATCTAACGAGCTAGCAACAGAAAAAAGATGGTGAATCGCGCCGCTTTCATAATATATATCGGCACGTTTTTCTAGCTCAGATGCGGCAACTCCGCTAAGGATAGAGAGAATTTTAATCGCATAGTTTTTTGCTGCGTCTAGCTCATTTACATATGCGAAAATTTCACAGCGATTACACGTATTTAATACAAGCGATTCAATAAAACTAAAATTTGAACAAATAAGGATCAAAATTTCACGCTTTTTATTTATATCAAAAGATAGGCGTTCGCGAATGGAGATATCTGTATTTTTATGCGTAAAACTAATATCTAAGTAATACATCAAAAGTCCCTATAAATCATCGTTTTGACGATATTTTCTAGCTTTTCATTTTTGAAATCTTTTATTGATTGTAGCGCCTTTGTGCCGTAACCTTTTGCCTCATTTTTTGCGCGAGCTATAATGTTATACTCATCAAATTTAGCCCTAAGCCATAAAATTTCATCATCATTTAGTGATTTTTTATAAAAAGATTTTAGTTTTTCTTTATCTGCTTTATCCAAAACGCGGTAGAGATAGATATATGGGAGAGTTGTTTTGCCCTCTTTGTAGTCATTCATGGCGGGTTTGCCAAGCAAAATTGAGTTTTGGGTAATATCTAAAATATCGTCAATGATTTGAAATGCGATACCTAAATTTTTACCATACTCGCCAAATTTAGCGCAAATTTCATCATCTGCGCCGGTTAATTTCGCCGCAGCTTTGCCACAAGCCTCTATCAAAACAGCAGTTTTTAAGTAGATCATGTCTTTATAGGCGTCTAAATTTGCGCTGAAATTTTGGCTTAAATTTACATCCATCAACTCGCCTACGCTTAATTTTGCGACTGCATCAGATACGCAAGAAGCGATAAAATTATCAAATTTACAAAGCTCAAAAAAGCCTTTTGAATAAAGAGCATCACCTAACATAATCGCACTTTTTGCTCCAAAAATGGCGTTTATCGACGGATTTCCGCGACGTGTATCACTCTCATCAATAACATCATCATGAAGCAAACTTGCACAATGAATTAGCTCGATAATAGCGCATAAATTTAGACTTTTTTCGTTGATTCCGGCGATATTTAAGATGAGTTTGGAGCGAAGTTTTTTTCCAGGGCTAATTTTTTTAAACATTTTTAAGACTAAATCGCTTTTTGGATTGGCGATTAAATTTTGCATTAAAATGTCAATTTGTTCTAAAATTTCCACGATTTCCCGCCTAAATTTACTCGTTTTGGCTCAAAATATTTGCAACACTTCCGATAAAAAGGTCGTTTAATCGTTCATTAATTAGATCTTGATTTTCCAGCACGAAACTTCCCGCCGTGCGCTCATCAATACCAGCTTTTTCAGCAAGTTCGCTAATCGCGATAAATTTGGTAAATAAATTTTCTAATTCTTCTTCAACTAAATTACGATTTGCATTAAAAACTATGTCAAAAAATTTCTCTTTGGGGCTTGATTCAAAAATATCCAAAATTTACACCTTAAAAGTTAAAAAATAATCGCGGATTGTAGCAAAAAAAGGCTTAAAAGATTTTTTTAGTCTAATATTTTTTTAATAATTTCAAATGCCATTTTCGTATCATTTGCATAAAATTTACAAATATCATCGCTTAAATCAGCGTAAATATTCCACTTCGCGCCAACAAAAGCCATATTTGCCGCAAGTGCCGCAAGTGCGTCTTTATCGCTATCTCCAATAAATACGCAATTACCGCTGACTTTTGCGCTAGAAGCGATAAAATTTAACATATCTGGGTATGGTTTTTGCCTGATTTGATCGCTACTTCCTACAATCAGGTCAAATTTCCATAATAATCCTTTTGCAAAAAGTATCCGTTTTAGCCCTTTTTGTGGCGAATTACTAGCCACAGCTAGACCATATCCAGCGCGCCTACACTTAGAAATTAGCCAAGAAATACCATCAAATTTACGTGCATAAATAACATAATTAAAAATAACTCGCCTAAAAAATTCTTTCTTAAGCTCATCATATGTCTTAGCTGTGCCAAAAAATTCATTTATACTATTTTTTGCTGGGTCATTTATCGTAGTAATTATTTCGCGCTCGTTCAAAGCGTCTAATTTTAGCGATTTGCGAACATTATTTACACTAATTGCGATCGCATGATTGCTATTAATTAAAGTGCCGTCCATATCAAAAATAACAAATTTCAAACGATACCTCTAAAAAATAGCTGAAATTTGACAAAATCAAGCCAAATTCCACAAATTTTCAATAAATAATTCAAAAATTTACTTTCCTAAGAATGTTTTCATCATATCAAAAAATATTTTTGTGAGCGCGTTATAGTTGCTTAGTTTATCAATATATTCATCATATGTTAATTTTTTTTCTAATAGCGTATCTGTTAAGAATTTAGCCGAAGCCTCCATCCCACCGATCTTTTCATATTCAACCATCTTTTGATAAACAGGTGAGATTGCTTTTATAGCTTTTTCAGGAGCTGCTTTTCTATAAGCAACATAACCAATTATCTCTTTTGTTAGCGGATCATATTGTGTTTCAAATTTAGTTAAAACCCAATAATATCTGCCATCTTTTGCAAGATTTTTTACTAAAGCTTTAAAATCTTTGCCACGTTTTATCGTATCCCACATCAATTTAAAGCAAATTTTAGGCATATCTGGATGACGAACAATATTGTGAGGTTGTCCCAAAAGCTCTTTTTGCGTATAGCCTGAAATCTCACAAAAATAGTCATTCGCATACGTTATAAAACCCTTACTATCGGTCTTTGAAACAATATAACGTTTTGGATCCATCACGATCATTTCATCGCGTAGAACGGGCCTTTTAATCTCTTCCATTTATTTCTCCTTAAAAAAATTTGAAAAAATTCCGCGATTTTACTTTATTTTTATAAAAAATAGTTTAAGTTTTATTTATAATAAATTTATTTGTGATATAATCGCGCCACCTAGATTATCTTATTAAGGGGCTTATCAATGAATAAAACACAAACAATTGCTGAGTTTAAAAAGCGAATTGAGACGCAAAATTTAAAAGTTTCACGCATAAAAAATATTCTTTCAATGAAAAAAAAACCAAACCAGACAACAAACCCACACCTCCAATTTTATTAAATTGTT
>CAUTSW010000106.1:0-3384 GCA_963541085.1 uncultured Campylobacter sp. | reverse complement strand
AGATCAAAATCCAAAAGATAAAGCGAAAAAATCAGAATTTAGCGCGAATTTGGCCTTTGTTGCGCAAGTTTTAGGAATCGGCGCGATGAGTGCTAGCGAGTATTTTAAATTCGGTGTTAGCGAGGATGAAAAAGAGCAGATAAAAGAGCTAATTTTACAACGCAAAATCGCAAAAAAGGAGCGAAATTTCGTCCGCGCTGATGAGATTCGCAATCAATTAAATTTGATGAACATTACCATAATGGATACACCAAATGGGGTAGAATGGGAGAGAATATGCGAGATTTAATAGGCGTTTTCAAACGCTTTAAAAGTTACTACAAAGACTACTATTTTGAATTTACAATCGCGATTTTAGGCATGGTTTTAACCGCCATCGGCACAGCCTCGAGTGCGTATTTAGTAAAGCCTGTGCTAGATAAAATTTTTATCGAAAAAAATGAAAATTTACTTTATTTGCTTCCATACGCCATCATTTTTGTCTATTTTTTAAAGAGCCTTGGCACATATTTACAAGCCTATTTTACGGCATTTATCGGGCAAGATATAGTGCGACGTTTTCGCGAAAAATTGCTGATGAATTTACTACGACAAGATATTGATTTTTTTAATAAAATGCGAAGCGGAGAGTTAATTAGTAGAAATTTAAATGACGTTGAACGCATAAAAAGCGTCGTCGCAGAAATATTTCCACAACTCGTGCGAGATCTGCTTGTTTGTGTGGGGCTTTTGGGCGTTGTGATCTATTCTAGTGCGCATTTAGCCTTTTTTGCGCTCATTTTCATCCCAGTAGTCATCTATCCAACATCGCTCATCGCAAGAAAAATTAAGAAAATCTCGCGCTCATCGCAAGAAAAATTATCAGATTTAAGCTCCGTTTTAAACCAAATTTTTACAAATATTGAGCTTATCAAAGCAAACAATGCACAAAATTTAGAGTTTTCAAATTTCAAAAACGAAAACCACAAATACTTTAAATTTTGCCTAAAACAGACAAAATTAGGCGAAATTGTAAGCCCAATGATGGAGCTTGTTGGCTCCCTTGGAATTGCCCTTACAATCATCATCGGTGGCAAAGAAGTAATCGAAGGCAAGATGAGCGTGGGTGAGTTTTTCTCATTTTTAACCGCGCTTTTTATGTGCTACACGCCGATGAAAAATATCACACGCTCATACGCAAAAATTCAAGACGCAGTATCGGCTTCTTTACGCACATTTGAACTGCTTGATAAAAAGCACTCAATAATCAGTGGAAATACCCAATTTCCCGAGCTTGCAAACATCGTCTCTTTTCAAGATATCAAGCTACAATATGGCGAAAAAATAGCCTTGCGCGGGATTAATTTAAGCGTAAAAAAGGGTGAAATTTTAGCACTTGTTGGCAACTCAGGTGGCGGAAAAAGCTCAATTGTAAATTTATTGATGCGTTTTTATGATGCAAGTAGCGGAAATATTTTGATAAATAATTTCGATATTCGCGAATTTGATTTGCAAAGTTTGCGCAAAAATATCGGGCTTGTTTCGCAACGAATTTATATTTTCAATAACACAATCGCCTACAACGTAGCCTATGGCGACGAAATCGACGAAGAGCGCGTAATAAGCGCATTAAAATCGGCAAACGCGTGGGAATTTGTTAGCGCATATGAGAGTGGAATTTATGAAATTTTAAACGAATTTGGCTCAAATTTAAGCGGCGGACAACGCCAAAGAATCGCCATCGCACGCGCACTTTATAAAAATCCGCAAATTTTAATCTTTGATGAAGCAACCTCCGCGCTAGATAATTCAAGCGAAGAGTTAATCACGCAAGAGTTGCAAAAACTAGCGCGTGATAAGATCTTAATAATCATCGCACACCGCCTCTCAACCATCAAAAACGCCACAAATATCGCGGTCATCTCAAATGGGCGAGTGGAAGGTTTTGGCGACGAATACACGCTTAGTAAAAACTGCGAAATCTATCAAAAATTAAAAGGAACATTTGCAAAATGAAGCCAATTTTCAAATACTTTGCGCTAAAATCGCGCCTTTTCAAGGAGTTTTAATGTATCAAAATTTAAAAAAAATGCTTTTTAAATTTGACCCCGAAACGGCGCATAAAATCGCAGAAAATTCATTAATTTTTGCACAAAATTTATCTCCTTTGCGCAAAATTTTGGCTAAAAATTTCACTTATCAAGATGAAATTTTATCTCAAAATTTACTCGGACTAAATTTCTTAAATCCGCTAGGAATGGCAGGCGGTTTTGATAAAAATGCGACAATGCTTAGCGGGCTTTTCGCGCTTGGTTTTGGCTTTGTAGAGTTTGGAACATTTACGCCAAAAGCACAAAATGGCAACGAAAAACCGCGCCTTTTTCGCCTTATTGATGAAAATAGTTTACAAAATGCGATGGGTTTTAATAATCTTGGCGCAAAAGTCATAAAAGAGAATGTAACGAAATTTTTAGATAAATTTGCAACAAATTTAGACGCAAAGCTTACAAACCCAGCGCGCGAAAATTTAGATACAAACTCAGCTTCAAATTTGACCAAATTTTCACATCCAATAATCGCAAATATAGGCAAAAATAAGATAACTCCAAACGAAGACGCACTAAACGATTATCTGTATTTAACGCGCGAATTTAACGAGCTTTGCGATCTATTTTTGATAAATGTAAGCTCACCAAATACACCAAATTTACGTGCTTTGCAAGATGAAAAATTTATAGCCACACTTTTAAAAGAGATGAAAAATCTCACAAAACGCCCAATTTTATTTAAAATCGCGCCCGATATGAGCGAAAAAACTGCAATAAGTCTATGTGCTTGCGCGGTAGAAAATGGCGCAAGTGGCGTAGTCATAAATAACACAAGCGTAGATTATGCACTCACGAAAAATGCGCGAAATTTTGGTGGAATTAGCGGAGAATTAATCAAAGAAAAATCGCGCGTGCTGTTTAAATCCGTAGCAAGAGAGCTATTTGGGCAGACGATTTTGATAAGCTGTGGCGGAATTAGCGATGCAAATGAAGCTTATGAGAGAGTTAAATTTGGCGCAAATTTAGTCGAAATTTTTACAAGTTTTATCTACAAAGGTCCGAGTATAGCACGAAATTTAAATGAAAACTTAGCAAATTTACTCCGCACAGATGGCTTTAAAAACATCCGCGAAGCAGTCGGCGTAAATCTCAAAAAATAGCAAAACGAAAGGCAAAAATGATACCAAATTACACAAAAAAAACGTTGCAAAATGGCTTTGAAATTTATCATATTCCAATGAGCAGTGGTTCTGGCGTTATTAGCGTCGATCTATTTTATAAAGTTGGTTCGCGCAACGAAACTCTTGGGCTTTCTGGCATCGCACACATGCTAGAACATCTAAATTTTAAATCAACG
>CAUTSW010000105.1:0-3404 GCA_963541085.1 uncultured Campylobacter sp. | reverse complement strand
CCTATATTTATTTAATAAAATTTTCTCGATTTGTGCAAAATCATTCGCTATTTTTGTTGTGATTCCTAAAATTTTAAGCCTGTTTTCTATCATAGAAAATGCCGTTTTGTTGTTGCTTAGCATTAATACGTCAATGTTTTTAAAATCGTGCGAATTTTGTGTTATTTTTGTATTGACAATTGTTAGTTTGCTCTTTATTTCTACTGTGAAATTTGTCGCATTTTTATGAAAATAGATCTCACTACTGCACTGATTGCATAGAGCTTTTATCTCTATTAGATTTGGTAGCGATGGGTTTTCAAACTCCTTTTCAAGGCTGTCTATCTTTTGTGAATTTGTAAAATTATTTTTTTCGCACTTAAACGAAATATTAAAAAACATCACGCGTTCTAGCTCTTTGTATGTGCGAAAAGTGATTAAAATTTCACTATTATTTACTATATTTATCGACAAAAATTCAGCAATTTTGTAGATTAAATTTATAATTTTTATCTCATTTGCTTCATAAATTCGCGGCATTGTATCATCGTAGTTGTATAAAAATATATTATTGTTTTTTCGTGCTAATTCAAAAAGGGCTGGTTTAATAAAATATAATCTCTCTATTAAATTAAAATTTTGCGCTGAGTTTTGTGGCTCTTTGTGTTTGATTTTTCTTGTTTTGGTTCTACTTGCAAATCATAGTTTTGTACAAAGTTATTAAATTTGGTTTTCAAAAAGTGCGGTCTTATACTCTCTCTAAAATAGAGTCCGACCCCACAAAGCAAAACTATCAAAAAAATCAATACATAAACCATAATTTCCACCTAAATTTGCATCATAAAATAAGCATTCCATCGCCATATGAGTAAAATCTATAACGCTCTTTTAATGCTTGTTCGTATATTCTTTGCACCTCTTTTAGCCCGACAAATGCGCTAACTAGCATAATTAGTGTCGATTTTGGCAGGTGAAAATTTGTTATTAAAAAATCAACTCTGCGTGGCGGATTTAATAAATTTATAAAAATATCGCACTTTCCGCTTGTTTTTTGTGTGCGAATAAAGTGCTCAATTGTGCGCGTAACTGTCGTCCCAACAGCGCATATTTTGCGGTCACTTTTTAAAATTTGCGCTGTATTTTGCGGAATATCGTAGATTTCAGAGTGCATTTTATGCTTTGAAATATCATTAACATCTACGCCTTTAAAAGTTCCAGCGCCCACGTGTAGCGTGATATTGTGAATTTGATGTTTTGTTTTTAGGCGTGAAATTAGCTCATCATCAAAGTGCAATGAAGCAGTAGGCGCAGCGACCGCCCCGTCAAATTTAGCAAATATACTTTGATACCAGCTTTCATCATCGGCGTTATCATCACGGCGTATATATGGCGGTAATGGAACATGCCCGATACGCGCTAAAATAGCGTAAATTTCTGTTGTGTTAAGCGGTTTAAAATTTGGAATTTGTGATGTGTTAGTATCTAAATTTGGCGTTAAAATTTCTAAATTTTGCGTTTTATTAGAACTATATAAATTTAACTCAGAAATTTCATCTAAATCTCTGTGCTTTGTATCTTGAAAAAACGCGACATTTTTGCTCCCATCATCGCATATTTGAGACACTTGCGCGTATAAATTTTCATCAAAAACTAGCCACGTACCAATACGCACGCTACCTTTTATATAGACGTTAAATAGATTTTTGCCAAGAGGTTGATTAAAAAGCAACTCAATCTTTGCACCGGTAATTTTATGCCCATAAATTCGCGCTTTTATCACTTTTGTATCATTAAAAATCATGTCGCAATCTGGTAAAATTTCAGGCAAATCGCCAAATTTTAGATGTGAAATTTTGCCACTTTTGCGCTCGTACACAAGCAATCTTGCCTCGCTTTTTGGCATTATGGGCTCTGATGCGATTAGCTCTTTTGGTAGCGCATAATCGTAGCTATTTAGATCTAAAATTTCATTCATCTTTATCCTTTGGACCAAAAATTTTTGCAATTAAAATAGAAAGCGCATAAAGCATTATCAAAGGTGCAGCCAAAAGTAGTTGGCTTAATATATCAGGCGGCGTCATAATGGCTGCGAAAATGAAAATCCCCACAATTGCATAGCGGAAAAATCCCAGCATCGATCGTGCGCTCACAAGCCCGATAACAGCGAGAAAAAACGTAACAACAGGTAGCTCAAAACTAATGCCAAAAGCGATCAAAAGTTTTGTGAAAAAGCCGACAAATTCGCTTACCTTTAACATTGTAGAAATTTGCCCAGAATCGCCAAAATTTAGCAAAAAATTTAGCGCAGTTGGCACGACAAAATAGTAACAAAACGCGCAACCTGCCAAAAACATCGTGTATGCAAAAAAGACAAACGGCGCGATATATTTTTTCTCATTTTCATACAAACCTGGTGCCACAAACGCCCAAATTTGATACAAAATAAGTGGAAGCGAGAGTAAAAATCCGCCAAAAAATGAGACTTTTAGCGAGACAAAAAATAGCTCGGCTGGGTGGGTGTAGATCATCTTTGCGCCCAAATTTGCGCCATTTGGTGCGGATATGCCATCAAGCGGGGCTTTTAAAAATATCAAAATCGCATCGTGAAACGAAAAGCAGATGCCAAATGCAATTAAAAGCCCAACAACCGCGATAATTAGACGTTTGCGAAGCTCAGCAATATGTGGTTTTAGCTCTTCAAACATCTTTTTTCTCCGAGCTATTTGAAGTTTGCGTTTGATTTAAATTTGTATCTAAAATTTGATTAGAATTTGCACTTTTATTTGCGCTAGAACTATCGTTTAAACCGCCTAAAATTTCGTTTTTCGCGCCTAAAATTTCGTTCCCAACCTCTTGCAAATCATCAAACGTGAGTTTTTTGCGCGTATCTTGCGTTATATCGGTAAAATCGCTTTTGAAATTTTGCGCATCTTTGCGGAGCTCGTCTAATTTTATTTCGCTCTCAAAGCTCGATTTTGCCTCATTTATCGCGCTTCGTAGCATTTTAAAATATTTTGCCGCGGTTACGATTGCGCCCGGCAATTTCTCGGGTCCTAGAGCGATAACCGCTATTATTAATATAACTAAAAATTCGGAAAATCCTATCCCAAACATGCTTTACTTCACTTCCTAAAAAAAATGGCTAATTCTACTTAAAATTGAATTAAATTTAACTAATTTTGTGTCAAAAACAGCGCGATTTCGTCGCTAAGCAAAAAATCTGTATTAAAAAATCTATCATTTTCAAATTTTAATTTGCGCTCATCACAAAGTAAATTTGCGCGTGAAATTTGCTCTTTGTTTAGTAGCGATTTTAAGATGCCAATTTTGGAGCGAAGTCCCAAAAATATGCGTTCTAGGCGCAAATCATCTATGCTTAAAAACTCTACTTTTTTAGCAAATGGATCCTTTATATAGCTTTCTAA
>CAUTSW010000104.1:0-3467 GCA_963541085.1 uncultured Campylobacter sp. | reverse complement strand
GATTAAAATTTGACTAACACCAGCGTAATATAATTTAGCTTTTAAAAATTTGCGAATTTTATAATCTTCACCAATATTTTCAACCAAATTCTCTTTTGCTGGAAACCATCTAGATTCCCAATTTCTATTAATGCCTAATCTTAGACCAATCGGATTAACTTTTTGTCCCATAACTACGCTTCCTTACTTGGTTTTGATACTTCCACGGTGATGTGAGAAGTTGGTTTGCGAATTTTACTCGCTGTTCCTCTGGCGCGCGGACGAAATCTTTTTAAAACAGGACCGGCATCTACACGACAACTAGTTACAACGACTTCTTCTGGTTCAAAACCACCATTTGCAACTGCGCTAGAAATAGCATTTGAAATATATTTTGCACCACGATTTGGAGTAAATTCCAAAGTAGCCAAAGCAAATTCGGCATTCATTCCTTGCACTTGTCTTGCAATCAATCTAGCTTTCGTTGGAGAAAGACGGATAAATTTAATAGTTGATTTACTCATTTTTTATCCTTATTTACCGATTTTCTTTTGCACTGAGCCTTTGTGGCCTTTAAAAGTGCGAGTAGGAGCAAATTCGCCTAATTTATAGCCGATATGATGCTCGGTAATATACACAGGGATAAAGCTCTTGCCATTATGAACGTTAAACGTAAGTCCGATCATTTCAGGGCTCATCGTGCTTCTGCGAGACCAAGTTTTAATAGGCTTATTATCGTTGGCTTGCTTAGCTTGTGTAACTTTTTTCATTACATGATCATCAACGAAAGGACCTTTTTTTAGCGATCTAGCCATTTTTTATTTTCCTTTCTTTCTTGAAATTATAAGCCTATCACTAGCTTTTTTCTTTCTAGTTTTAAAGCCTTTTGTTGGTTTGCCCCAAGGTGTTACAGGATTTCTACCTGAATTTTTCTTACCTTCACCACCACCGTGTGGGTGATCAATAGGGTTCATCGCGCTACCACGAGTTTGCGGGCGGACACCTAAATGTCTGCTTCTTCCGGCTTTGCCAATTGTAGTATTGATAAAATCTTCATTACCAACAACACCGATTGTAGCCATACACTCAACTAAAACTTTTCTCATTTCGCCACTTGGAAGTCGCAAAATAGAGTATTTTTCCTCTTTGCCGATAAGTTGAGCATATCCGCCAGCACTTCTTGCAATTTGTGCACCTTTACCAGGTTTTAGCTCAATATTATGGATAATTGTTCCGACGGGAATGCTTTTAATTTTCATAGCATTACCAGGTTTAATATCCAATCCGCCCTCTGCTGCACAAACTGTATCGCCAACATTTAAACCGTTTGGTCTAATAATATATCTTTTTTCGCCATCAACATAAGAGATGAGTGCGATACGGCAGTTTCTATTTGGATCGTATTCGATAGCTTCTACTTTGCCATTTATATCAAATTTGCGTCTTTTAAAATCGATAATTCTATAAAGTTTTTTTGCACCTGCTTCTTTGTGGCGGCTTGTGATTCTACCATTATTATTTCTACCGGCTGTGGCAGGAATTTTCACCAAAAGACTTCTAACACTAGCTTTTGCGGTAATATCTTCGCTGCTAAGAGTCGTCATAAATCTTCTGCTAGGAGTATAAGGTTTATATGTTTTAATAGCCATTTTTATGCACCTACACTTTCTAAACTAGCTCCATCAGGCAACTTAACGTAAAATTTCTTTACATCATTTCTTTCGCCAAGTCTACCTTTGAAACGTTTTACTTTACCATCAAGTCTTAATGAATTGATTTTAAGCGGAGTAATTCCAAAATACTCTTTTAAAACCTCTTTTAATCTATTTTTAGTCATATTTAGCGAAGTTTGAATAACAACTACGCCTTTTTCTTGAAGGCCAAGAGTTTTTTCCGTATAAAGTATTGTTTTGATATCTGTTATATCTGCCATTTTAGCCCTCTTTTATAGTAGATTCAAGTGCTGTTTTTTCAATAATTACGGCACTATATACAGCGACTAAATATGCGTTTAGTTCGCCAGCATCGATAACATAGCAATTTGATAAATTTCTATAAGCAAGTAAAGTTTTTGCATCAAGCTCATTTTTTACAATCAACGCATCTCTAACGCCTAATTTCTTTATGAAATTTGATGCATCTTTTGTCTTACCGCTTGAAATTTCTAAGCTATCGCAAACAAAAAGTTTTCCATCTACCGCCTTTTGCTCCAAAGCACACTCTAATGCTAGTCTTTTTTGCTTTTTATTGATCTTTTGATAGTAGTTTCTATCACTTTTTGGTCCAAACGCTACCGCGCCGCCAACCCAAACATTCGTTCTAGTAGAACCTGCACGTGCGCCACCGCGACCTTTTTGACGCCATGGTTTTTTGCCACCACCGCTAACCGTCGATCTGCTCTTTGTATGAGCTGTATTTGCTCGAAGTGAGGCTAAATATGATTTTGCATATAAATAAAGATTGTGCGGGTTAATTTCAGCATATCTAGCCGGAAGCTCAATATTGCCCGCGCTCTCTAAATTTTCATTAAGAATCGTTGCTTTACTCATTTTACTATCCTTATTCTGCCCATTGCGCCGTTAAACCCAGGAACACTGCCCTTTAATACTAAAATTCCATTTGTTGCGTCGAAATTTACAACTTCGTTTTTTACTGTAGTTTTCTCATTTCCTGTGTGTCCTGCCATTTTCATACCTGGCTGAACGCGACCTGGCCATTCGCAGTTACCGATTGAACCGTGACGGCGGTGAAATCTACTTCCGTGTGCTGCTGGACCACCTGAAAATCCGTGTCTTTTCATTACACCTTGATAACCTTTTCCTTTACTAATGAAGCTAATTTTTAAAATTTTTGCCTCACTAAGTGGAGCTGTATCTTGGTCGCCAACTTGTGCATTTGAAATCTCTAATGTTGCAAATTTGTTAAATTCTGCACTTAGATTATATTTTTTTTGTTGTCCTGCGATCGCTTTGTTTTTAGCTTTTCCATTTGCATAAGCAACCAACGCTTTGCCATTTTCATAAGCTTCACAAACTTTCGCATTTACGATTTTTAGCAATGTTACGGGTGTGCTTACTATACCGATTGTTCTACTCATTCCGATTTTTTCTACGATATATTCCATAAATTTCCCCTTATTTTCCCATTGCTCTTACTTCTACATTTACTTCTGGAGCCAAGTCTAATTTCGTGAGCGAATCAACAGTATCCGAAGTAGCAGCTACAATATCAAGCATGCGCGCGTGAATTCTCATCTCAAATTGTTCGCGAGAATCCTTGTTGATATGTGGTGATTTTAAAACCGTGTAGCGTTTAATTTTTGTAGGCATAGGTATTGGACCTCTAATATCCGCACCTGTTCTTTTGACGGCTTCTACAATTGCCGCAACTGTTCTATCAAGAACCCTATGGTCGTAAGCTTTTAGCTTTAACCTAATTCTTTCCATCTGTTTTCCTTAAAAAAGAACTTGTCGCAAACATACGACACT
>CAUTSW010000103.1:0-3467 GCA_963541085.1 uncultured Campylobacter sp. | reverse complement strand
TTTATATGAGCAGTGTTCGCTCCACATCGCGCTAAATATGCCAAGCTCTAGCAAATTTGGCTCGCGACCTAAAATTTGTAAAATTTTCTCATACTCTTTGGTTGAAATTTTATGTGCTTCGACTGTTTTTTTATCCATTTTCCACCCTTTTAAAAAGTCAAATTTAAGGCGCGATTTTAGCGACTTTTAAATTAATTTTTAATCTTTAAAGCCCTAAATTTCGCGCAAATTTTAGATTAAAGATCTACTCTTTTTCCGACAAATCTAACCAATAGCGCAACGCTTATAAGCCCACCAATAAGCGCAATCCACACGCTAAGCCCAAGCGCAACAGGCAAATAACCAAACGCAATTGCGATCACTCCAACGCAAAGCGCATAGGTAAATTGCGTCCTTACGTGTTCGATGTGATCGCAACCAGCACCCATCGATGATAGGATTGTTGTATCAGAAATAGGTGAGCAGTGATCGCCAAAAATCGCGCCAGTTAGCACACCGCTGATATTTATGCACATATATGTATGTAATTCATCGCCCACGAGATTGTATTCTATGCCAACAGCGTAAGCAAGCGGGATTGCAAGTGGCATTAAAATACCCATTGTGCCAAAACTAGTCCCAGTAGAAAACGATATAAATGAGCCTAAAATAAAGATAAAAATCGGCAAAAGAATATCCGGTGTGTTTTTAGAGAGAATAGAGACTAGATATTTTGCTGTGCCAAGGTCTTTAATAACAGAGCTAAGCGACCAAGCAAGAAGTAAAATAACCATCGTAATTACCATAGTTTTCCATCCCCCAACCCAAATTTCAATGCCCTCTTTTACGCTATAAATTTTTTGAAATAATCCCATCGCAATAGCCACAATAGAGCTAAAAAGTGCCGCTTCAAAAAGTACCACAGAAGCATCAGCTGCGCCAAATGTTTCGCGCAAAGCAAAAAATGAAAATCCAGCTTCTTGCACAGCGGCTAATTTTTCGCCATCTAATGCGCCAAGCCCATTAAAATAAAACCCGACAAAAGATAGCACAATCATCGTCAAAATCGGTATTAACGCGTTTTTCTTACGCGGGGTGATGTTATCTTTTGGCATCATTACATCATCCATGTCGTCAAATTTGCCAGATGTGTGCGGTTCTGTGCCATTTTTGCAAGCCATTTGTGCTTTATACATCGGACCAAATTCGCGCGCCATAAACGCAGTACAAACAACAAAAAAGAGCATAAAAATATTATAAAAACGATACGGAATCGTCTCGATAAAAATTCCAAACGGATTGATATTTGTGATGTTAATACCCTCATAAGCTTGTTTGATGAGTGAAATTTCTAGCCCAATCCATGTAGAAATAATCGCAAGTCCCGTAATAGGAGCAGCTGTGGCGTCTAAAATAAACGCAAGTTTTGCGCGAGAAACGCGAAATTTATCGGTAACCGGTCTCATAATAGGTCCAACAATAAGCGCGTTTGCATAATCATCAAAAAATATCACAATCCCCATAAACCAAGTAGAAAGCTGTGAAAGTAGCGGAGTTTTTGCATGTTTGCTAAGCCATAAAGCAAGAGCTTTTGTGCCACCTGAGCGTGTAATTAGCGCGATTAGCCCACCAATACAAAGCACTTGAAGCAAGATTCCAGCATTCCACGGATCAGCCATAGATTTTACAACCCTTGCGCAAAAATCGGTAAATGCACTCACAAATGCAACACCAATGCTATTATCAATAACACTTAGCATAAATGTCCCGCTTAAAACACCAAGCAACAAAGAGAAAATCACATCTTTTGTGATAAATGCAAGAACAATCGCCACAAGCGGAGGAATCAACGTCCAAAAGCCGAATTTAGTGGCATTTTGCAAAGCTAGTGCATCATCTGCAAAAACAATCACAGGGAGTAAAACCAAAGAAAGTAAAAATTTCATAACAACTCTTTCAAGAAAAAAATTGCGCCATTGTAGTTAAATTTATATTTTGAAACGATTAAATTTAGATTAAATTTAAATTAAATTTTACCATTTTTAACAAGCACATAACTTTGAATAATGAGTTCAAAAAGTAAATTTTTATCTAGATTTTTAACCTTTTTCACGCTTAAATCCACACTAATCCAGTGGCGTTTATTCATATGATAAGCTGGAAAAATTGCGCGAAAATCGTGCAAAATCGGCGCTAAATTTGGATCGCATTTTAGATTTAATATCCAAATTTGCTCTTTTAAATTTAGCTCGTTTTCATCTAAATTTGGCTTATTTTGGATTGAAACTTGCTTAAATTTTGGCTCATCTTCTAAAAACCCAGCGCGCGAATGTTTTGCATAAATTTCACTAGAAATTTCATCAAATTTGATATTTTGACTACGCTTTTTCGAGCTGTTTTTTACAACAAATTTAGTATCAAATTCCTTACTCAAAAACAGCTTTTCGCGCTCTATTTTCATCATCAAAGCAAACCATTTTTCGCCATCTTTTATGCGAAAAAGCTCATGCTCGCTAAAATTTGAAAAGACCTTTTCGCCACTTACGCCAAATTTTTCAAAGATAAAATTTTCAACAATCTCTTTCATTTAATTTCACCCTAGTAACTAAATTTTTGCCAAATTTTAGCCTAAATTTAAGGCGAATTTAGCTAAATTTCGCGCCGATTTTGCACTTTAAAGGGGGAAAAATGACAAACTCTACAGAATATAATTTTAGATTTAAAGACGCGCTTTTAGGGGCGCAATTTTTATTTGTAGCTTTTGGCGCGCTTGTTTTAATGCCGATTTTAACGGGACTTGATAGCTCTGTTGCACTTTTTACGGCAGGTGTTGGGACGCTGATTTTTCAGTTTATTTGTCGCAAACGCGTCGTGCCGATATTTTTAGCAAGCTCATTTGCGTTTATTGCGCCAATTAGCTTTGGCATACAGCAATGGGGACTAAGCGCGGCGATGGGCGGCGTCTTTTTTGCGGGGCTTGCTTATAGTGCGTTTAGTTTTGTCGTGCGTTTTAAAGGTGCAGATTTTATAGAAAAAATCCTCCCCGCCATTGTCGTAGGGCCTGTGATTATGACGATCGGACTGATTTTAAGCCCAAATGCCGTATCTATGGCAATGGCAGGAGGCGACGCGCTAAAAAAATATCAAGCATTAAATGCAAATTTTAGCTCAACAGATGCGATGATAATCGCGGGAATTTCGCTTATTACGACACTTTTAGCGATAACTTTTGCAAAAGGAATGTTAAAACTCGTGCCGATTTTATGTGGTGTAGCTGCTGGATATGTGGCGAGCTATTTTTATGGGATTATCGATTTTAGCGCGGTTAAAAGCGCGTCATGGTTTGCTATACCAAATTTTAGTGCGCCAACGTTTGAATTAGACGCAATTTTATATATGATTCCGGTTGTTATCGCGCCAATTATTGAGCATATTGGTAACGTCGTAGCGATCTCAAACGTCACAAAAACAGATTTTGTAAAAAGTCC
>CAUTSW010000102.1:0-3479 GCA_963541085.1 uncultured Campylobacter sp. | reverse complement strand
TTTTAATCTTGAATTCTTATTTAACTTTAGTTTTTTAATCAAAATTTGCAAAAAGCCTTTATTTTTGTGTTGCAAATTTTCAAAAAGTGCTTTTGCTCTTTGGGTTTGCTTAAAATTTGTTTTACTAATTCGTAGTTTAAAACGTAAATATATAAAGCAAATTTGGCGCAAAAACGTGACAATATGTTCGATTTGCGCGATAAATGCTAACAAAATATTCAACGTTAAATTGTGTTGAAAATTTACCAAGCGCAAATCAAACCGCGCCAGTTTAAAGCACCGGCAATTTAGTCAAATTTATTCAAAATATCTCGCTCTTTTTTCTGGTTTTAATTTTTTAATATCCACCACCAAAAATCCATCAACGCAATCATTAAAATCAGCATCGACGCCAAAATCGTGAAAACTAACGCCACCATCTTCGCATAAATCCGAGTATTGTTTATACAAAGTCGGCACACTAAGCCCGTAAAATGCGAGTGAATTTTTCAAAATCGCAAAATCTTGCTCTCTTGTTTCGCCGCAAAAAATTTCATCTAATTTAGCCTTTTCGTCCGCATTAAATTTGTAGCTATTTTTTGATAATATGGCACAAATTTTAGGCGAAAAATACTTTTTGTAAAAGTAAATTATCAAATTTCTTGCGGGGCGCGGATACGATACGCTGATGCTAACAGGGCCGAATAGATAGCGCGTAGATGGGTATTTTTTCACGTATGCGCCGATGCCAATCCACAGATAATCAAGTGCTCTTGAACCCCAAAATTTCGGTTGCACAAAGCTCCTGCCAAGCTCTACGCCATTTGAAAATAAAAACTCACTCCCCGCGCCATAATCAAAAAGCGTTTGAGTGTAGAGTTTTTCGCTATTAATTTCAGGCGCAATTTCATCTGTGATGCCTAGTCTATACGCGCCGATTATTTCGCGTTTTTCATCATCAAAAAGCACTAAATGTTTATAATAAAGATCAAATTTATCAATATCATATCGCCTACTAGTGCCCTCGCCAACGCTCCTAAATGTGAGCTCACGAAGCCTTCCTAGCTCCAATAAAAGCGGCGAATACTCTTTTGTTTCGCAAAGATAAATTCCTTTATTATCGCGCGTAAAACCAAGCTTTTCTCCGCGAGAAATTTCGTCTGCTAGGGCATTTGGATCTTGCGCTTTTATTAAAATTTGCTGTGTTTTGAAGATACCTTTAGAATCTTTTTTGAGTGAATAAATGTGTTTTTTCATCAAATTTGCCACTTCGGCGTTGCTAAAATCTCCCAAATTTAGATTTTCGTAAGGGATCATTTCGCCCACTTTTATGTTGATAAATTTATCGCGTTTATTAAATAGCTCATGCCCTAAAAGCAGCCCAGAAAGCGGACGATTTATCATTGAAGCTAGGTAAAATAGGGGTGAATTTTTTCCACCGATAAATATTGGCACGATCGGCGCGCGCGTCTTTTTGGCAAATTTTAAAAACCCATCGCGCCACGCTCCATCTTGAACATTGAAATTTCTTGTGCGAGAGACTTCGCCTGCTGGAAAAATAATGATCGCTTTTTCATTTTCAATGTGAGTTATTATCGATTTTAGCGTCTCTTTTGTGTTTAAATTTGTAAGATTATCGATGCCAATAAACATATCTTTTATCGGTTCGATTTTTTTAAGATAGACGTTTGCTAATATTTTTACATCTGTTCGCACCGAGCTTATTAATCTTAACACGCTAAGCCCGTCTAATCCGCCTAATGGGTGATTTGCGACAAATATAACGCGCCCTGTTTTTGGGATATTTTCGAGCGAAATTTTATCGATTTTGTATGTAAAATTTAGATAATCAAATAGTTCATCAATGAAATCATCATTTTTTTTCATGCCAAAATTTTTCAAACAGCGATTGACTTCTTCTTGATGAAATAGCTTTTTTATCGTCCAGATTATGGAATTTGTTATGAAGCTTGGATATTTTGCGATGAAATTTGGATAATTTTCTTTGATTATTTTTTCAAAATCTATTTCCAACATTTTTTGCTCCTTAAAAGTTGCGTATTATAGCTGATTAAATTTTATTTTTAGTCTAAATTTAGCTAGAAATTCATAATATTTTAAGCCAAAATTTAGCATTATCGCGAAATTATTTTTAATTAAAAGGTTATAAAATGCAAAAACTTAGTAAAAAGCAGTTTTTTACAATTGCTTTAATGCTTTTTTCGATGTTCTTTGGTGCTGGAAATTTTATCTTTCCTCCGATGGTCGGGCGTGATGCGGGGACAAATTATTATATTGCGATTATGTTTTTTTGTGCGACAGCTGTTCTTTTGCCGGTGCTTGGTGTTGCAGCTATTGCGCGTGCTGGGACGTTAAAAAAGCTCGCGAGTCGCGCTGATGGGTGGTTTGCTGGGCTTTTTGTCGCGTTGATTTATCTATCTATCGGACCTTTTTTGGCTATTCCGCGCGCTGGAAATATGCCGTTTGAAATTTCTATTATGCAGTTTTTAGATCCTGAGAAAAAGACGTTTTATCTAGCGATTTACGGTGCAATCTATTTTGCGCTAAATTTATATGTTTGTATCTATCCATCAAAAATGGTCGAACTTTTGGGAAAATATTTAACACCCGTGATGCTTATATTAATCGTTGTCTTTTTTGTTGTTGGATTTTTAAATCCAATGGGTGAATTTAGTGCGCCAAATGGCGATTATGCCTCTCATCCGGTTAGTAAGGGTTTTGTTGAGGGTTATCAGACGATGGATGCGCTTGCTGCGCTTGTTTTTGGGATAATTATCGCTGGTGCAATGAGAGATCGCGGGATAAAAGATGAAGAGCATTTAGCAATTTCGACGATAAAAGCTGGAATGTTTGCGGGCGCGATTTTGATGATTGTTTATATAATGTTAGGTTATTTAGGCGCGACTTCTGCGACGCTTTTTGGCAGTGCTGAAAACGGCGCGGAGCTTTTATCACTAATTAGTAATCATCTTTTTGGTAAAGCTGGCGTTGTAGTTTTAGGTGTGGCATTTTTTCTTGCTTGCTTTACGACGACGACTGGGCTTATTAGCTCTGTGAGCGCATATTTTGAAGAAATTTATCCGAAAATTAGCTATAAAAAGTGGGTTTTGATTTGGGTAATTGTTAGCTACGGGGTTGCAAATTTAGGCTTAGATAGAATTTTAAAATTTAGCGTTCCGGTGCTTATTGCGATCTATCCAGTTGCGATCGTGCTTGTTATTTTGTCTTTGATTAATAAAATAGTCGATTCTTCGCGCATTGTTTATCGCGTTTGCGTATATGTTGCAGCTTTTGTTGGCGTGGTAAATGCTTTGGATATTGCAGGATTTAAGATTCCGTTTATTACCGAAAATATCGCAAAATTGCCATTTTATGAGGCTATGCTTGGCTGGATTGTTCCTGTGGCTATCGGTTTTGTCATAAGCTATATTTTTATTTTTTAAATAACTCTCAGAGTTTGTGCCAGCAATAGTCAAAAC
>CAUTSW010000101.1:0-3572 GCA_963541085.1 uncultured Campylobacter sp. | reverse complement strand
ATGGGATATTGTCTATAAATTTGAAAAAATAGGCGCGAAAAAGCGAAATTTATACGATTTTCCAACACTTTTATACGCAAACGCAAAAAGCTATCTACGCTACGATAAAATCGCGCAAAACTACACATTTTACGGGGAAAATTTAGAATTTTTTGAGTGGCTTAAAACCTGTAAAAACAGCGAAAATTTAGATGAAAACATGAAATTTAGCTATGAAATTTGCACCGATTTAAACAACGAAAAGGAAAATTTTTTTAAAATGGTCGAAACTGCCAAAGAATTTATCGCAAAGGGCGATGTTTTTCAGGTGGTTTTAGGCGAAATTTTAGAGCTTAGCACAACGCTTGATGCGATTAAATTTTACGAGATTTTAAGCGCGCAAAACCCAAGCCCGTATATGTTTTGCTTCCCTAGTAAATTTGGAGTCGTAGTAGGCTCTAGTCCGGAGCTAATTTTAGAGATGAGAAATGGCTCAATTTTTGTTGCGCCAATCGCAGGGACGCGCCCACGCGCAGGAGATTTACGCGAAGATGAGAGGCGCAAAAACGAGCTTTTATGCGATGAAAAAGAGCTTGCTGAACATCGAATGCTAGTTGATTTGGCGCGAAATGACATCTCAAAGTTCGCCACGCCAAATTCTGTAAACGTAAAAAATCTAATGCGCGTCGTATTTTATGAAAGCGTAATGCACATAAAAAGCGAAGTTTATGGCGCAAAACGCGCAGATGCGGGGATTTTTGACGTGCTTAGCGTGGTTTTTCCAGCCGGCACTTTAAGCGGCAGTCCAAAGATCCGCGCAATGCAAATCATCGGCGAATTAGAACCTAGCGGTCGCGGGATTTATGGTGGCGGAATCGGATTTTTTCACTTTAATGGTGATATGCAAATGGCGATTTTAATCCGTTCGGCGATATTTATAAAACGCAAATTTTTAGAAAAATTTCGTACAAATTTAGTAGAAAATAGCTCTAATTTGGGATTTTTAAACCCTGCGCGAGATGAAAATTTATCTAATTTATCACAAAAAAGTGGCGAAATTTATCACGTCTTTATAGGCGCAGGAGCTGGGATAGTGTGGGATAGCAAAGCACAAAACGAATATGCAGAAATTTGCGCTAAACGCGAAAGCTTGGTTAAAATTTTCAAGCAAAATTGCGAGCTAAACAATATATAAATGCGCGATCAAAAAAAAATTGCTGTTTAAAAATATTTGGCAACGAAATTTAAAAGGAAAAAAATGATTTTACTCATCGATAATTACGATAGTTTTGTCTATAACATCTACGAATATGTGCGAATTTTAGGGAGCGAGGAGGTTGTTTGCAGACGCAACGACGAAATCACGTTAGATGAAATTCGCAAGATGCGCCCGAGCAAAATTATTTTAAGCCCAGGCCCAAAACATCCGCGCGATAGCGGAATTTGCTTAGAAATTTTGCGCGAAAATTTAGATATAGAGCTTGATGCGCCTATTCTTGGTGTGTGTCTTGGGCATCAAGCGATCGGGCTAAATTTTGGCGGTGAAATTTCACGTTTGCAAACACCGCGCCACGGCAAGAGCTCAAAAATGCAAATTTTAAAAGATAGTCCGCTATTTTCGGGGCTTCCGCTCGAATTTGATGTGATGCGTTATCACTCGCTTTATGTGAGTGAAAAGGCGCTTCCAAACGAGCTAGAGATCCTAGCTAAAAGCGCAGACGATGGGATAATTATGGCGTTTCGACACAAAACGCGTGAAATTTATGGCGTGCAGTTTCACCCAGAAAGCTATTTTACGCAATATGGTAAAAAGATCATCGCAAATTTCTTAAATTTAAATCAAAAGGAGAACAAAATGAGCGATTTTGCGCCATTTATGACAAAATTACAAAAAAACTATCCATTAGATAGTAGCGATTATGAGGTTATTTGCGAGTCGCTTCATGAAAAAGATTACGATATAGTTCAGCTTGCTGGTTTGCTTGTTTTAATCAGCGAAAAATCTCTCTATCCAGATAGCCTTGCTGCACTTGTTAAAAACATACTAAAATACTCAAACACATTCGTTGATGATCGCGCAAACTTCGATATCGTCGGCACTGGTGGCGATAAGCTACGCACTATAAATATATCCACGGCGACCGCTTTTATACTAGCAGCAATGGGCGTTCGCGTCAGTAAACACGGCAATGGCGCAATTACGTCAAAGAGCGGTTCTAGCGATGTTTTGCGCGAACTTGGCGTAAAATTAAACGCAAATTTAGATAAAAACCGCGCATTGCAGGATAAAACGGGTCTTATGTTTTTACACGCGCCGTTTTTTCATCCTATCGTAGGCGAAGTGCGCGAAGTGCGAAACCGCCTAAAAATCGGCTCTGTGTTTAATGTGCTAGGTCCGCTTTTAAATCCAAATTTAAATCTTCGCTATCAAATTATGGGAAATTATCTTGGCGAAATTAACGAACTTTTGGCAAAAACACTTTTAAATTTAGGGCGCAAACACGCCATTGTTGCCCACGGCATGGACGGCATGGATGAGATTTCACTTTGCGATGAGACGCTAATTCATGAGGTAAAAGATGGGCGAATTTTAGAGTATAAAATCACACCAGAGCAGTTTGGTTTTACCCGCGCTTTTCATAAAGATATTGAAGGCAGCAACGCGCGCGAAAATGCAGACGTGCTTCGTGCTACATTGCGCGGGGAGATTAGCGGCGCAAAATTTGATATTGTCGTGTTAAATGCGATGTTTGGGCTATATGTTGCAAACAAATTTAGCTCACCAATGCAGGCTAAAGAGCCAATAATTCGTGCGATAAAAAGCGGTGCTGTGTGGGAATATTTTCAAAAATACATAGCGAATTTCGCGTGAGCACTCAGACGCCAGATTTATGGTTTTTTCATAGCGACGCTGATCGCGGGCGTACTGGGGCTAAAAAGACTAAAATCTTGACGCACATTTTAGCTCTTTTGGCGGCCGGGTGCTGCGAGGTTTTGGGCGTATTTTTTCTAGCCAAATTTCAAAAAGCTTCGGCGTGAAAAAGGCGGCTAATTTTTTGATTTTAGTCGCAAATTTCGCCATTTCTCTCTGGCTTTTGAGCTACGCGATGCAAACTATCGCTATGTCGGTGGCGTATGCGATCTGGACTGGCATGGGAGCGGTCAGAGCCGTAGGCGTGTCGGGATAGTATGAGCGCGCAAAAGGCGTTTTATCTATCGCTAATAACGCTAAGCGCGATAATATTAAAAATAATCTAAGGAGTAAATTTGGAAGTAGTAGAGCAGGTCACGTCGCGAGATAAGACCATTGTAAAAACAGGTATTATAGGTATAGTGACAAATGCCATTTTAGCGGCTATAAAGGCAGTCGTGGGCTTTGCTAGCGGCTCGATCGCTATCATTTTAGATGCGGTAAATAACCTAAGCGATGCGCTCTCGTCGGTCATTACCATTGTCGGCATAAAAATAGCTGGAAAAAGCCCAGATAAAGAGCACCCATTTGGCTACGGCAGGGTGGAGTATCTAACAGCTATCGTTATAGGCGTGATCATACTTTATACAGGCGGCACCTCTGTGGTCGAGTCCGCTAAAAA
>CAUTSW010000100.1:0-3587 GCA_963541085.1 uncultured Campylobacter sp. | reverse complement strand
AATTTATCGCCCATTTGACTCATTTTTCCGCGCGCAAGCTCTAGCGAGTGTATAGCGTTTTGCGAAAATTTGATACTATCTTTATTGACATTTGAGCTTTTTGGAAGGCGCGAAATCTCGCTTTTAATCGCAAGTTCAACCGCTTCATTTGATACGCCAAATTTGTTTAAAATTTGATTTAGCACAGAGCTAGAATCAGCAGAAAGTGCCCATAAAACGTGCAAAATTTCCAACTGAGGATTTTTTGAAGTAACCGCAAGAGAGATGGAATTTGATAGCAGTTCGTTCATTTTGTCGGTTAGAATTTCATTAATATTCGACATGTTTTCTCCTTTAAAGTTTATATGGCGCGTATTATATAACCTTAGTGCAATCTTGTCAAGGTTTGCTAAAAATATTATGCAAAAATTACATTTTTTACCTTAAATTTATATACAAAATTATAAAATCACGACTTTATTTTAACTTTGGAGCTAAATTTTGGATAAAAAAGGAATTTCGTTTTCATTAGGTTTTGCTTCTATTACCCTTGCGGCGCTGATTTTTAGCGCAAATTTAAATGCACAACAAAACGACGATCCGCACAAAAATGAGACAAAAATGCAATCTCTAGCACGTCTTACAAAAGTAATCGGAATGGTTGAAAATAGCTATGTTGATGATCTAAATTTATCGCAAGTAGTAGATAAAAGCATAGCTGGACTTCTCTTGCAACTTGATGCGCACTCAAATTTTATGAATGAAAAAGATTTTAAAGATCTACAAGAACAAACAAGTGGCGAATTTGGAGGTCTTGGCATACAAATTGGCATGAAAGATAGTGCGCTTACAGAACTCAACAATCGGAATGAGCCTTGATGAAGCTGTAAGCAAAATGCGTGGCAAGCCAAAAACAGACGTAACTATCACAATCGTGCGCAAGGGTGAAAATAAGCCGTTTGACGTAAAAATCACGCGCGATATCATCAAATCTCAATCAGTCTATGCAAAAACAATAGAAAGTGAAAATATGCTCTATTTGCGCGTAACAAATTTCGATGCAAAAGTGACTGCTGATGCCAAGAGAATAATCAATGAAAACAAAGACGCAAAAGGGATAATTTTAGATTTACGAAATAACCCTGGCGGATTATTAGATCAAGCAATAGGACTTGTAAATTTGTTCGTAAATAGCGGAGTTATCGTATCTCAGCGCGGACAAAAAAAAGAAGAAAATATCGAATACAAAGCAGACAGCGCGAAAAAAATCACAAATTTACCGCTAGTTGTGCTAGTAAATGGCGGAAGTGCTAGTGCTAGTGAGATAGTAAGCGGGGCGTTACAGGATCTAAAACGCGGGATAATCGTAGGCGAAAAGACATTTGGAAAAGGTAGCGTTCAAGCGATTTTACCTGTTAGCGAAAAAGAGGCTTTACGCCTAACAATCGCGCGATATTATCTACCAAGCGGACGTTCGATTCAAGCAGTCGGCGTAACGCCTGATATATTAGTAAGCGCGGGAAAAGTTGCAACAGATGATGAGACAACATTTAGCCTAAAAGAGGCGGATTTAAAGCAACATTTACAATCTGAGCTTGATAAAATTGATACAAAAACAGATAAAGATAAAAAAGAGAAGCAAGATGATAAAAAAATCATCACAAAAAAACAAATTTTAGACGATATACAGCTAAAAACAGCTATCGACGGTGTCAAAATTTTAAATTTAACTTCAAACAAAGGAGATGAAAAATGAAGGCGACTAAAAAAGAGTTGATTTACGAAGGCAAGGGCAAAAAAATGTGGTCTATCAATGAAAATGATGGACTTTTAATCTCAGAATACAAAAACTCCCTAACCGCGTTTAACGGAGTAAAAAAGGCTGAACAAGATGGAAAAGGTGAATTAAACTGCAAAATTTCAACGATAATTTTCGATCTTTTGACAAAAAAAGGCATAAAAACAGCACTCGTTGAGACACTAAATGAGACAGAGCAACTTGTAAAAAAATGCAAAATTTTTCCACTAGAAATCATCGCTAGAAACGTAGCAACAGGCTCTCTTACAAAACGTTTAGGCATAAAAGACGGCACGAAATTACCATTTACGCTTATTGAGTTTTGTTATAAAGATGACGATCTTGGCGATCCAATTTTAAATGATGAGCACTGTTTGATTTTAAATGCGGTAAAAGATCAAGATGAGTTGGAAATTTTAAAAGATATTGCGCGCAAAATCAATGAAATTTTAGTTAAATTTTTCGCTGAAAGAAAATTAAGATTGATTGATTTTAAAATCGAATTAGGCAAAGACGAGAACGGGGAAATTTTGCTTTGCGATGAAATTTCGCCAGATAGTTGCCGTTTTTGGGATGCTGATACAAATCAAAAATTAGACAAAGATGTATTTAGGCAAGATTTAGGTAACGTAAAAGTCGCTTACGAAGAAGTATTAAAAAGAATTTTATCATAGGGCTTAATATGAGAGTTGTTATTAATGTAAAACTAAAAGGCGGGGTCTTAGACCCAGCCGGCAAAGCTACTCAAAATGCGTTAAATTCTCTTGGATTTGATGGTGTTTCAAATGTGCGTATTGGTAAACAAATCGTATTTGAACTAGCTCAAAATGACCCAAAAATCGCGCGCGAAATGGCTCAAAAAATGTGCGATGAGCTTTTGGCAAACCCTGTAATAGAAGATTACGAGATTGTAATATGAAAGTCGCTATCGTTTTATTTCCGGGGACAAATTGCGAACGCGACACAAAATACGCATTTGATATTCTAGGTTGCGATACGCAAATTATATGGCACAAAGAGCGAGAAATTTGCGCTGATTTGGTGGTTTTAGCGGGTGGTTTTAGCCATGGCGATTATCTACGAACAGCGGCGATTGCAAAATTTAGTCCGGTTATGCAAGCGGTTATAAATCACGCTAAAAACGGCGGGTATTTGCTAGGAATTTGCAATGGTTTTCAGATGCTTTTAGAGCTTGGACTGCTACCTGGCGCGATGAACAAAAATGTAAATTTGAGCTTTATTTCAAAATATCACCATCTAAAAGTTGCTTCAAATTCAAATAAATTTCTACAATTTTGCAAAAAAGATGAAATTTTAAACATTCCTATCGCGCACGGCGAAGGCAACTATTATATAGATGCAAATGGGCTTAACGAGCTAAAAGAAAACGATCAAATTTTACTTAATTATTGCGATAAAAATGGCGAAATTTTAAATCCAAATGGCTCAGTAGAATCGATCGCTGGAATTTGCGATAAAAGCAAACGAATTTTTGGTCTCATGCCTCATCCTGAGCGCGCTTGCGAACAAATTTTAGGTAGCGATGATGGGTTGAAGATGTTAAAAGGACTAATTTGCTAAGAAAAATTCTCTTTTTCACGCTATTTTTTGGACTTGCGTTTGGCGAACCAAATGAAATTTCTATTGATGAATTAAAGAGCATCAAACCTCAAACCTCGTCTAACACCACGGCGCAAAATTTGGCAAAACCGGCGCAAAATAGCGAAATAAGCCTTGATGAGCTCAAAAAAATTGCGCCAACCGATGAGCAAAATTTAAATATAAAAGATGATGATTTAAAAGATGAAAT
>CAUTSW010000099.1:0-3604 GCA_963541085.1 uncultured Campylobacter sp. | reverse complement strand
CCATGGAGGGGCTCTACAAGGGTGAAATAAATTCTGAAATTGTAATTTTTGGCATATTAAATCCTGCAAAACGTCCAGGCGATGATAATCCGCCATATCTTTTCAAAATTGCTGCGCCTTTTGCTTTGGGTTTAATGGCAACACGCGGACTTAATAATTTCACACCCGGCATTGATGATCTTGTTTATGGTAACAAAACGCAAAAAATTACCCCGACAATTGATAAAATCGCGAGCGGAAAGATCGCTTTAAACGCGTTAAGTGCTTATAAAAAGGCAAAAGATACAAATGACACAGACGCAATGGCGCAAAATTCTCAAATTTTAGGTCAAAATATCGCTAATTTTGGCTATGGATATATCAAAGAACCAGAACATATCGTCCCGCCCGTGGCACTAACATTTTATAGTTTTCATATAATGGTTATGCTTGGATGCTATTTTATTGCTCTATTTTTTACAACGCTATTTTTATCAATGGCAAATAATATTATTAAATTTCGTAAAATTTTATACCTTTGCGCTTGGTCAATTCCACTTGGTTTTGCGGCTTGTGAGGCTGGTTGGATTGTAGCTGAAGTTGGGCGACAACCTTGGGCTATACAAGATTTAATGCCAGTAAGAATCGCTGCAACAAATTTAGGTGGCGCAAATGTGGCGGTTTCATTTTTTGTATTTTTAGTATTATTTACCGCGCTTTTTATAGCTGAAGTAAAAATTATGTTAAAACAGATAAAAATAGGATTTTAAAATGCATGAAATTTTGCAAATTTATTGGTGGGTTTTAGTAAGTTTAATTGGTGCGATTTTTGTTTTTTTAACATTCGTACAAGGCGGGCAAACGCTGATTTTCACACTAAAACTAACCGCGGAAGAAAAAGATGAAATTTTATTAAGTGTTGGTAAAAAATGGGAGCTAACTTTTACTACGCTTGTGATGTTTGGTGGGGCGATGTTTGCAGCATTTCCGCTATTTTATGCGACGAGTTTTGGCGGAGCATATTGGGTGTGGCTTTTGATATTATTTTGTTTTATTTTACAAGCAGTCGCATATGAATATCGCAAAAAACCGGACAATTTTTTAGGGCAAAAAACATATGAAATTTTTCTTTTAATCAATGGAAGTTTGGGTATTTTTTTAATTGGCGTTGCGGTTAGTACTTTTTTTAGTGGGAGTGAATTTGTATTAGATGAGCATAATTTTGTCTCTTGGAATGGTGCTTGGCATGGGGTGGAAGCTCTTTTAAATCCTTTTAACTACTCTCTTGGGATTGCGCTTGTTTTCCAATCTCGAGTAGGGGCTAGTTTATATATGATAAACAATATAACAGATGAAATTTTGCACACCAAATTTAGAAAAGCGCTAAAATTTGATAGCGTTTTGTTGGTTTTGTTTTTGGTGATATTTTTAATTACAATATTGTTAAAAAGCGGTTTTCATGTGGGTGATTCAGGAGAGATAACGCTTATAAAATTTAAATATGCATTTAATTTAATTCAAATGCCGCTTGTTGGATTTATGCTAATAATTGGTCTAATTCTTGCGCTTTTTGGTATTTTTTATGGGATTTTTCGCAAAAGTTATAGAGGCATTTTTAGCTATGGATTTGGCGTAGTTCTTATTGTGATGAGCGTGTTTTTAATAGCAGGATTAAATCACACTGCATTTTATCCATCAACTTCAAATTTACAAAATTCACTCACAATTACTAATGCTAGTTCAAGTTTTTATACATTAAAAACAATGTTTTTTGTATCGCTTGGTGCACCATTTGTAATCGCTTACATTGCCTATGTTTGGGCACTGATGGATAAAAAATCGCCTCTAAAGGAGTCAAAATGATAAAGTCTATAATTTTAATTTTATCTTGGATTTTACTGCTATTTTTAAGCTATAAATTTATATTTTTGAACATAAATGAAATAGAAGAGCGCGAGAAAAATAACTAAATTTGATGCCCCCAATTAAAATTAAAGAAATATAAAAATAACAATTTCAGCGAAAATTTTACGAAATTTTAAATAAATTCTCACTAGAATAGCGAAATTTTTTTTCGGGGGTTAATGATGACTGAAAAGCATTATGAAGTTATCGTCGTTGGTGGCGGAATTTCAGGCGCTGCGTTGCTTTATGAATTGGCTAGATATACTGATATAAAAAATATCGCTCTAGTGGAAAAATATGAGGGCTTGGCTACTTTAAATTCACGCGGAACGGCTAACTCGCAGACCGTGCATTGTGGTGATATTGAGACAAACTACACATTTGAAAAGGCACAAAAAGTCCGCAAAACAGCAAATATGATCGTAAAATACGGACTACAACACGGCTATAACGAAAAATTTATGTTCGCGGGTCAAAAAATGGCAATGGGCGTTGGCGATATAGAAGTAGAAGCAATTACAAAGCGATATGAAGAATTTAAAGTCCTTTATCCATATTTGGAATTTTATACAAAAGAGGATTTAAAAGAGATTGAACCTAAAATTATCTTCGATGAAAATGGCAATGAACGCCCTGAAAATGTCGTCGCAATGGGTGTAAAAAGTGGCGTTTATACGACTGTCGATTATGGTGCGATGACAAATTCGCTTGTCGAAAACGCAAAAAAACAAAGTGGCAAAAATGTCGATGTTTATCTAAATTCTAAGGTTGAATTTATCGACCAAGTTGGCTCAAAATTCTCAATTCGCACAGAAAACAAACTCTCTTTAACGGCTGATTTTATCGTAGTAGATGCTGGTGCACACTCGCTATTTTTGGCACACAAAATGGGCTATGGACACAATTTTGGCTCACTATCAATGGCGGGGAGCTTTTATCTAACAAAAGAGAAACTTTTAAACGGCAAAGTTTATATGGTACAAAATCCAAAGCTCCCATTTGCAGCACTTCATGGCGATCCTGATATTTTGGCAGGAGGTTGCACTCGATTTGGTCCAACCGCGCTTCCGTTGCCAAAATTAGAACGCTATCATGGCACCTGGCAAAGCTTTGCTGAGTGTATGAAAACGATGAAGCTTGGCAAACATACGGCAAAAATTTTCATTGATCTACTAAAAGATAGTGATATTAGAAACTATATTTCGCGCCAAGTTATGTTTGAAGTACCTGTTTTGAATAAAAAATTATTCGTCAAAGACGCGCGCAAAATCGTCCCGTCGCTAAAAGAAGATCAAATTTATTACGCGCCTGGCTTTGGTGGCGTACGTCCGCAGGTGCTTGATCGTGTAAATCATAAATTGATGCTTGGCGAAGCCTCAATTGACACAGAAAAGGGAATAATTTTCAATATGACACCAAGCCCAGGCGCTACAAGCTGTCTAGGCAATGCCTACCGCGACGCGAATAAAATTTGCTCATTTTTAAATAAGAAATTTGATGAAGCTAAATTTAATGCGGAATTAGTAGATGAGTAAAATTTGATTAATTTGGACTAAAATAGCTAGGCATTTTTAGTCCAAATTTAATTTAATAAAAATAATTTTCCTCTTTTGCATATTAGACTGGCTCAAAAATATCAGTTTTTCACACTCTTGCCATTTGCACATTTACCTTCACAACCAAATCTGCCATGCGCCTTTTTTGCTTTAAAATAATTTTG
>CAUTSW010000098.1:0-3696 GCA_963541085.1 uncultured Campylobacter sp. | reverse complement strand
AAAATCATAGACAAAGAGTTTAAAATCATAAAAGGCTTGATGACGACTACGCACGCTTACACATCTTCGCAAAGCTTGGTCGATGTTAAAACAAAAGATTTCCGCCGTTCACGCGCAGCAGCACTAAACATAATCCCGACCTCAACCGGCGCAGCAAAAGCTATAAATTTAGTTCTACCAAATTTGGCGGGCAAATTAAACGGCACATCGCTTCGCGTCCCTGTTGCAAACGTCTCGATTGTCGATTTAAATGTTTTGGTGCAAAGCGAAATTTCAGCGCAAATAGTAAATGAAACCTTTAGAGAATACGCGAAAAAACTAGGCAAAATTTTGCTCGTAGATGATGATAAACGCGTCTCAAGCGACTTTTGCTCAAGCGAGTATTCAAGCATCATAGCATCCGATGTAACGCAAGTAGTAGATAAAAATTTACTAAAAGTAATGGCGTGGTATGATAATGAGTGGGGCTATTCAAACCGCCTTGTTGATCTGTGTGTATTCGCCGCTAAATTTCAAGGAATAAAATAATGGATAAACAAATTCTCTCAATAAAAGATCTTGATTTTCAAAAAGGGGCAAAAGTATTTATCAGGTGCGATTTTAACGTCCCTATGGATGAGTTTTTCAACATTACAGACGACCGCAGAATTCGCTCTGCTTTGCCTACTATTATGTATTGTTTAGATAGAGGTTGTGCTGTTATTTTAGCTTCGCATCTTGGACGACCAAAAGGCGGACGCGATGATAAATTTTCACTCGCTCCAGTAGCTAAACGCTTAGCTTTTTTACTTAAAAAAGATGTTGACTTTATAGACGATATTGTCGGTCAAAAGGCGCAAGAAAGGGCTCAAAATTTAAAAGAAGGCGATGTTATTTTGCTAGATAATTTGCGTTTTGAAAACGGCGAAACCAAAAACGACGAAAAGTTTGCAAAAAATTTAGCCAAAATGGCTGATTTTTACATAAATGACGCATTTGGCGTATCTCACCGCGCACACGCATCTGTTGAAGCTGTTACAAAATTTTTCGATGATAATCACAAAGCAGCCGGATTTTTACTCATAAAAGAGGTAAATTTTGCCAAAAATCTCATTAAATCCCCAGCGCGCCCTTTTGTCGCAATCGCCGGCGGTAGCAAAGTAAGCGGAAAGCTTCAAGCACTCACAAATTTGCTCCCAAAAGTAGATAAATTAATCATCGGCGGAGGTATGGCATTTACGTTTTTAAAAGCCGTTGGATACGAAATCGGAAAGTCGCTTTTAGAAGAAGAGCTTATCGAAGAGGCGCGAAACATATTGCGCCGCGGCAAAGAGTTAGGAGTTAAAATTTACATTCCAGTAGATGCGATTGCGGCCCCTGAAATTTCGCAAGAGAGCCCTGCAAAATATGTAACCGTCCAAGAAATTCCAAAAGATTGGATGGGATTAGATATCGGACCTGCAACGATTGCGCTGTTTAAAGAGGCGATTGAAGATGCGCAAACTATCTGGTGGAATGGTCCAATGGGTGTTTTTGAGATTGATAAATTCTCGCGCGGAAGTATCCGCATTTCTCATGCAGTGGCTGGGTCTCATGCGACCACGGTTATCGGCGGTGGCGACACTGCTGATGTTGTCGCGCGCGCTGGGGACGATGATGAGATGACGTTTATTTCGACTGGTGGCGGAGCGAGTTTAGAGCTAATCGAAGGGAAAGAGCTCCCTGGCGTGAAGGTTTTATTAAAAGATGAGTAAATTTATATTCGCCGCGAATTTTAAATGCAACCACACAAGGCGAAGTTTCCAAGAATACGCTGAAATTTTAGAGCAAAATTTGCAAGAAATTTCTGCGTTAAATTTAAAAACCGACCCCACGCAGCCACCAGTATGCAAAAATTTAAACACCAAATTAAATAGCGCAAATTTATTAGATGAAGTTATCGTTTTTCCGCCATCATCTGCATTTTTATCTACTAAATTTAGTTTCATACAAGGCGCACAAAATTTCTATCCGTGCGAAAGCGGAGCATTCACAGGCGAAATCGGTGCTCAAAATTTGGCTGAATTTAAAATTGATTGTGTATTGATAGGACATAGCGAAAGGCGCGAAATTTTAGGCGAAACGAACGAAATTTTAAAAGCAAAATTTGATTTTGCAGTGCAAAAATCGTGGAAAATTATCTTTTGTATTGGCGAACCTCTTGAGATTTATGAGAGCAAAAAAACAAGCGAATATCTCAAAAATCAGCTAAAGATCATCGATTTAACATATCCGAATTTATATATCGCCTATGAGCCAATTTGGGCTATTGGTAGCGGTAAAACGCCAAATATAGATGAAATAGAGCAAATTTTAGGCGAAATTCGCACCTTGAGTGACGCGCCTTTGCTCTATGGCGGAAGTGTAAATTTAACAAACATTCGCGCCATTTCAAGCACAAAAAATTGCGATGGCGTTTTAGTCGGCGGAGCTAGTTTAGACGCGCAGAATTTTACAAATTTAATCAAGGAGACAAAATGTTAA
Source organism: uncultured Campylobacter sp. (assembly GCA_963541085.1). Lineage (GTDB taxonomy): Bacteria > Campylobacterota > Campylobacteria > Campylobacterales > Campylobacteraceae > Campylobacter_B. Next base: position 1,194 of record CAUTSW010000098.1, on the reverse strand, counting down.
TGCAAGGCAAAAATGGATTAATAGTCGGTGTTGCAAACCAAAAATCTATAGCTTATGGAATCGCAAAAGCGTGCCACGAAGCGGGGGCAAATTTGGCTTTTACATTTTTAAATGACGCACTAAAAAAGCGTGTTGAACCAATCGCTAGCGAGCTTGGAAGTGATAAAATTTATGAATTAGATGTGAATAATCCAGCGCATTTTGAGGCTTTGCGCCAAAATTTAACGCGCGATTTTAAAAAGATTGACTTCGTGCTTCACGCTGTCGCTTTCGCACCAAAAGATGCACTTGAAAATGAGTTTATTTCGACTTCAAAAGAGGCTTTTAATATAGCGATGACGACGTCTGTTTATTCGCTTATCGAGCTTACAAACTGCGTTTTGCCACTTCTTAGCGATGATGCGTCGATTTTAACACTTACTTATCTTGGTGGCGAAAAATACGTTCCACATTATAATGTAATGGGTGTTGCAAAAGCTGCTTTAGAAAGCTCAGTTAGATATCTTGCACACGATTTAGGCAAAAAAGGCATTCGCGTAAATGCGATTAGCGCAGGACCTATTAAAACACTAGCCGCAAGTGGAATTGGCGATTTTAGAATGATTTTACGCTGGAATGAGCTAAACTCACCACTAAAACGCAACGTAAGCATAGAAGATGTAGGCAAATCGGCACTATATTTGCTAAGCGATTTAGGCTCTGGCGTAACAGGCGAAGTGCTTCATGTAGATAGTGGTTATCATATAATGGCTATGGGAGATGTCGAAAAAAACAGCGAGGGTGCAACTGTGCTTTCTTGGGATAATAGGGACGAAAAGTAGTGAAATTTCGCGCATTTTGGCTCGTTTTTGCGTTTGTAAATGCTATTTTGGCGCACGATTTTATGCTACTTAAAACATATAATGGTTCACAAAATGTTGATGGCTGGGTTATGAGCGAAAAATACGACGGAGTGCGCGGACTTTGGGATGGTAAAAAGCTTATTTCGCGCGGAAATAAGATGATTCACGCGCCAAATTTTTTCACACAAAATTTCCCGCCATTTATGATAGATGGTGAGCTAATTTTAGATAAAAACAGCACGAAAATCGGCGAAATTTCAGATACAAACAACAGCTCAAATTTCCAAAATTTATGCAAAATTTATAATTGCTAGCCGAAACCATATCAAAATCCCGCCAAATTTGGCTAAAT
>CAUTSW010000097.1:0-3779 GCA_963541085.1 uncultured Campylobacter sp. | reverse complement strand
ACGACGCACAAAACACGCCATAAAAAAGCTGTAAATGATATCACTCATGTGGGGATTGTGCGCGAAATTTATGCTGCTGGGCATGTGAGATTTGTGCATTTTGCTAGTGGGCGTGATATGAGCGATTATATGAATTTAAATAGGCCAAATGTCCATAAAGATGGCAAACGTATCGAAAATAGCTATATTTCGCGCTGTAAGATGGCCGTGCACTGCTTGGCGTCTAATAAATTTGCCGGATATGGCAAAATGCGTTGAAATTTAGATTAGGATCGTTTGATGAGAGTATCTTTTTGGCGTGATAATGGCATGAAATTTAGAGCGACACTGGCTTTGATTGCTCTAAATTTGGCTGTTTTTGTGCTCGAAATTCTACAGCCACGTGAATTTGGAATTTACTTTGGATTAAACTACCTTTTCTTTGAAAAAAATCTATTCTTTCAGCCCTTAAGCTCATTTTTCTTGCATGCAAATTTTACACATCTAGCGATGAATATGGCCGTTTTATGGTCGTTTGGTTCGCAAATTGAGACGCGCTTTGGAGCGATAAAATTTGTATCTATTTATATTATTGGTGGAGTTTTGACCGCACTTTTTAGTCTTGTTTTTATCTATTTTGGTGCAAATAACGGGCATTTTATAAATGTAGTAGGCGCAAGCGGCGCGATTTGCGTGCTTTTTGGCGTGTATGCTGGGATAAAAAAAGATGCTATAAAACCGATGATTATCGCGCTTTTGTTGATGAGTTTTTTACCTATGGCTTTGGGTGTGAATATCGCTTGGTATGCCCATATAATCGGCTTTGGTATAGGGATAGCTTTTGTTAGAATGGGGGCTAAATTTGGGATATTTTACTAGATTGCAAGAGGTTTTATTTTGCGAAAATGTAGAGGAAAAATTTGAGAAATTTGAGAAATTTTATGATGAATTTCGTGCAAATTTGCTTGATTTTGAGGAGGAATTTACCCCGTGCGAACTAACTGCGCCAAGCTACGCAAAATTTTGCAAAATAGTCTCCATGAAAGATATAAAAAATAAAAATCAACAAATTTCAGACCACAAAAACAGCCAAATTTCACACGATAAAACCGCTATATTTTTGCACTCTATTGCCCATATTGAGTATTGTGCGGTGGATATTGCGCTTGATGCTGCGTATCGATTTAGCGCGATGCCACGCCAGTTTTACGCTGATTGGCTTGAAGTAGCTCAAGATGAGATTAGACATTTTAAAATGATTTGCACGGTGCTTAATGCGCGCGGGGTAGAATATGGCGATTTTGCTGTGCATGATGGGCTTTTTATCGCTTTGCAAAAAACTGCAACAAATTTAGTAGAGCGCATGGCTGTTTTGCCACGTTTTATGGAGGCAAATGGGCTAGACGCAAATAATTTTTTAATTGAAAAAAATGCAACAAATGCCGAATTTAGCGATATTTTACCACTTTTACAAATCATAATGAAAGAAGAAATTTCGCACGTAAAAAAGGGCGATTTTTGGTTTAAATTTGCCTGTAAAATTTCAGGGCGAGATCCGCGAGATTTTGTTAAAATCGTGCAAAACCACTATCCGCGCGCATTTATCACAAAACGCAAACTAAATATCCAAGCTAGAATTGAGGCTGGATTTAGTGCAGATGAGCTTAGAATGATTGAAAATTTACAAAATTAATTTAAAAGGATGACAAGATGAAGCAAATTTATTTCATTAGACACGCCAAAGCCAAAAGCGATGGCATGAGCGATTTTGAGCGAAAACTCATAAGTAAAGGAAAAATTCAAGCGCAAAATTTGGGTGCAAAACTTGTTGGTATTAAACCGCAAGCGATCTTTGTTAGCGCAGCTGATAGGGCAAAATCAACGGCGCAAATTATCGCTGAAACAGCTAAATTTGAGTGTGAAATTACGTATGATTTTGAAATTTACGATATTTCTACACCAAATTTAATCAAATTTATTCAAAATATCGATGATAAATTTGATTGTGTTTTTATCGTCGGACATAATCCATCTATCGCTGAAATTTGCCAAATTTTAGTCGAAAATGCGCCAGATAGTTTCCCTACTTGTGGGGCTATTGGGGCTAGGTTTGATTGTGAAAAATTTAGCCAAATAGGCGAGGGTTATATGCCACCACAAATCAAAAATACGCAAAAAACAGCAAAAACTGATGCTAAAAATATATCACCAAAATATGGTCTAAATTTAAACAATGCCGTAAAAATGGAGCTTAAACATTTAGCCCAAGATGCTAAAAAAGATGAGACATTCAAAAAAGGCGAAATTATATTTAAAGATTTTCCGCTATAAAAACCATAAAATCAAGTTTTATTATTTTAAAAAAAGCCGTGTTTAGATAAAATCCCCGTTATCAAAGTAATGGGGAGAAAATTATGGTAGGCAAAATCTTTTCACATACAATGTTAAAAGATGAAAATGGTAAATTTTTTAAATTTTATGAGAAAAATGATTTTAAAGAGGGTGATGAAGTCAGCTTTGAAATCCATGGTAATGAGGCTTGTAATGTAAAATTATTAAAAGAAGAGCCTAAAAATAATACGCTTTTGCATATTAAAAACTATATCAACAATCATCCAAAAACACAGAGTGCTGATTTGAAAAAAACGCAATTTTCGCGAGAAAAAATAGATGAAAATGAGAAATTTAAAAAATTAGAGACGCTAGATAGCAGTTTTTATGAGCTAAAACAAGGCGACGCAAACGCACTATTTGTGGCAAAAATCGCAGCTAGTATCGCTCAAATCGGTTTTGTTGGATTTTTTGCGCTTGTGTGGTTTTTAAATTTAAAAATCGCAATTACGCCTGAATTTGGTGTGAAATTTAGCGGATTTGGATCGCTTGGTGTAGTGCAAATTTTAGGTTTTGCTCTTTGTTTTATGATCTATTTGATTTTTACTTTCATTGCGCTTAAAAGTATTGGCAAAATTACGAAAAATAGGTCACTTGGTCACAATTTTATTGGTGCATTTCGCGATTGTGCGCTTTTTAGTGCGGTGATGTTTGGTGTCGTGTGGGTACTTTTTAAGTATGTGATGCACGATTTTACGATGCAAAATTACGCTTATTTGGCGATCTATTCTCTTGCATTTTTACTCTTTTTTTATAAATTTAATTTGGTTTTTTTACACCTTGCTATCATTACGCACAGCTCGATTTTTAAAGTTATCACCCCGCTTTTGCTTGGCGCGGTTTTGGTGGGATTTGTGACGCAAAAAATTTATGCGTTTGGCATTTTGGGTGTTGCATTTTTTGTGCAATTGATTGCTTGGTGGTTTATTAAAAAGATCGGTTTTAGGTGATTTTGTTTGTAAAATTTATGTATTTTCGCGGTGATTATTGAGCCAAATTTCTAACCTGGCTCGAATAAATTTTTAAGTTTGTTGGTAAATGGTTTATTTTAAATTTTAAAGTTCTCTTTTGTATCTTTTTAAATTTGGCATATTTGAAAAATATTTATATGTGTAAATTTGCTTTATTGTGTAGTGTGTTACTTTGCAAATATTGCTATAAATAGTGGTTAAAATGGGTGTTAGCTCATGTTTTTTGCTAAGTTTGTTTTCGCAATCTAAAGATTGAAATTAAGATACCACAAATGAAAAATAATTTCTAAGAACGCTCTTGTTGCGCATCATTGTCCTTCTTTTGGGTGTCGATCCTCTTACCGATATCTTTTAAATTTGAAAACTCCTCGATGAGCTTTGGTGAGTCGTCAAGACTGATGACGAAATTCCATATATAGGTCATCACAGAGTAGATGT
>CAUTSW010000096.1:0-3922 GCA_963541085.1 uncultured Campylobacter sp. | reverse complement strand
TATCATCTACAAAAATCATATATGGAATTTTTTCGATTCCGCCCAATGTTTTTAAGAAATATTCATTGTCTTCGCCTATGGAAATAGGAAAATTTACATGTGTATTTTGCGCGTATGCTTTTGCGCCTATCGCCGTTAAATTCGTATCTAAGAATACGCCGATAACTTTTATTTTATCTTTGTAATCGTCGCTTTTTGATATCTCGTCTAAAATTTGATTTTGCACGTCGCACGCAGGGCAGTCGGGTGCAAAAAATACAAATATAAATTTACCTTTTTCGCCAATTGGTAATTTTTGCCGACTTTTTTTATACTTAAAGTTTTATTTTCATCAAAATTTAATAAAAAAGTTCTTTCTAAACTTTCGCTTAAACTTGGCTCAATCGGTGCTTGAATTGTTGGAGTTTGATTGGAATTTTTATCTTTTTCATCATCGCCACACGCGACAAAAAGTAAGATAAAAAGCGTTATAATCGCGATTTTAAATCTCATCTGTATCCTTGAAATAAAAGTTCGGGATTATACAAGAAAGTTTATAAAATGTGCGTTAATCTGGCTAAAAATGAGTTTAGAAAACAGGCGAAATTTGCTTTAAAAAATGAACGTGAAATTTTTGCGCGGTGTAAGCATTATGATATTTTGCGCGTGTTGGAAAAAATCATAAAAAATGGAAAATTTAAACGAATTTTGATATTCATTCCACTTAAGGTTGAACCAAATTTAATGCTTTTAAGACGAAAATTGTGTAAAAATAGCGAATTGTTTGTGCCATTTATGGCTGATCTTAGCTTTAAAATGGTAAGATTGCGGAGTCCTTTTTTTACCGCTAAATTTGGTGTAAAACAGCCATTAAATCAAAACGCGTTTAAAAAAAAGATCGATCTAGCTGTAATTCCTGCAATCGGAGTCGATGGAAATCTCGCTAGAATCGGACACGGCAAAGGGTATTACGATATATTTTTTGGCGGGTTAAAATATCAGCCTTTAATAATTTTCATTAGCGTAAAAGAGAATTTTACAGGTGAAATAATTACAGAAAAACACGATTTAAAGGGCGATTTATACATTACTCCGAGAAAAATTTATACAAGAGGAAAAAATGGTAGAAATTTTATTTTGTCTGGTGGCAGTGGTTATAGGTGCTGCGGTGGGATATTTCATCGCAAAAAAAATAAATGATGCAAACTACAATATTTTTATCGAACAGGCAAAAGCTAAGGCAAAAGCTATTGAATTTGAAGCGAAAAATATTCTAAGCAATGCAAAACTTAGCGTCCAAGAGGCGGAATTTGCGGCAAAAAAGAAATTTGATGATAAATTTCAAAAAATTCAAAAAGAGTATGATTTAAAATTTAGCGAGCTAGATAAAAAGAGCGAAAATTTAGTTTTGCAAGAGGAAAAAATCGAAGAAAAAATCGCTGAAGTGGATAAATTTCGCAAAGAGGCGCAAATTTTATATGATGAAGGCCAGCTTTGCAAGAGTAATTACGAGGCGAAAATTAGCGAAGCGTTGCTAGTTTTGGAGCGTTCAGCAGGGCTTACAACAGAGGAAGCTAGGGCTGAGATTTTACGCAAAGTAGAAGAAAACTCACGCGCCGATATCGCTCACATCGTGCGAAAATACGAGGAGATGGCGCGAAAAGAGGGGCAAAAACGTGCCAACTATATTATCGCTCAGGCGACGACGCGATATGCTGGAGAGTATGCTGCTGAGCGATTGATTAACGTTGTGAATATTAAAAACGACGATTTAAAAGGGCGCATAATCGGCAAAGAGGGTCGCAATATCAAGACGCTTGAGATGATTTTGGGCGTAGATGTTATCATAGATGATACGCCAAATGCGATCGTGCTTTCTAGCCACAATCTTTATCGTCGCGCAATCGCCGTGCGCGTGATTGAAATTTTAGTCGAAGATGGGCGGATACAGCCTGCGCGCATTGAAGAAATTTACAAAAAAGTATGCACCGAATTTGAAAATAGCATTGAAGAAGAGGGCGAAAATATCGTCATGGATTTAGGTTTAACTAAAATTCATCCAGAGATTATCAAATTAATAGGAAAACTCAAATTTCGTGCAAGTTACGGACAAAATGCGCTAATTCATAGCCTTGAAGTGGCGCATTTAGCAGGAATTATCGCAGCTGAAACAGGAGGCGACGAAAAATTAGCGCGCAGAGCGGGGCTTTTGCATGATATTGGTAAAGCTTTAACACATGAATTTGAGGGTTCGCATGTGGATTTAGGTGCTGAAATTTGCAAACGCTACAAAGAGCACCCAGTCGTGATAAACGCAATCTACGCCCACCACGGACACGAGCCGGCAATTTGTATCGAAAGTGCGGCTGTTTGCACCGCAGATGCGCTAAGCGCGGCTAGACCGGGCGCAAGGCGCGAAGTGCTGGAGAGCTTTTTAAAACGCGTAACCGAAATTGAAGACATTGCCACATCTAAAAACGGCGTAAAATCAGCCTATGCGATTAATGCAGGGCGAGAAATTCGCGTGATTGCAAATGCTAAATTGATTAATGACGATGAGGCTGTGCTACTTTCAAAAGAGATTGCTGATGAAATTCAAACCAAAGTTCAATATCCTGGCGAGATAAAAGTCAGCGTAATTCGCGAAACACGCGCGATAGAGTATGCAAAATAAGGGAGGAATTATGAGAAAAATTTTGATTTTATTGTTTTTGTTTTTAAATTTGAGCTTTGCAAAAGATAATATTTTGCTCTCATCGGCGAGCGCATTTAAAATAGTAATGGGGCAAAATCCGCAAACAAGCGTACTAGTTAGCAAAGCACGGGCGATTTTGATATTTCCTAGCGTGAAAAAGGTCGGTTTTGTTATTGGTGGAATGTATGGCGAAGGCGTCGCGCTTGTTAAAAGTGGTGGTGGATATAATGCCTTTAAGGCTGAAATCACCGATGGTAGCTTGGGTTTTCAAATAGGTTATGAGGATAATTATTTAGTTATGTTTATAATGGATGAAAAGCTTGTGCAAAATATGAAAAAATCAGAAATCACACTTAGCGCAGATGCGACCGCGACAGCCGTAACAGCTAGTGCAAACATCGGCACAATCGATGCTTTTACGCGCGATATGTATGTTTATGTTGATAAGAGTGGAATTTTTGCTGGTGTTAGTCTAGGTGGATCGGTTGTTAGTATAAATACAGGCAAAACCTACAACACAAATTCGCATGAGTATCAAATATTAATGAGTTATGTAAGATAATGCAAGAAATTTTAACTTCACTTTCGACTTACGGTTATATTTTGCTTTTTGTCTATTCGCTTGGTGGCGGAATGGTTGGGATTATTGCCGCTGGGGTGCTTAGTTATATTGGCAAAATGGATATTGGAATTTGTATAGCTGTTGCTACGCTGGGGAATTTTGTTGGTGATAGTTTGATTTTTTATTTTACACGCTATTCAAAAACACAGATAATGCCATACTTGCGTAAGCAAAGACGGAGTTTGGCGTTGTCGCAAATTTTGTTTAAAAAATATGGAATTTTGATAATTTTGGTAAAAAAATACCTTTACGGAATTAAGACGATTATTCCGATTGCGATCGCTTTGACTAAATTTCCGTTTGTAAAATTTAGTATTATAAATGCCATAACATCGCTAGTATGGGCTGCATCGCTTGGTATGCTTAGTTTTTATATGGGTGAATATATCGGTGGTGCATATGAGTATATGAAAAGTAAATTTTGGATTTTACTGCTTGGTGTGCTTATTATTCTTTTGGTTGTGTATGTTTATTTTAAAACTAAAACTAAAAAACAGTAGGTTTATTTATCTAAATTCTTAATGTAAATTTGAGTTTAATTTTAATCATTTGACTCAAATTTATCTTTGAGTGAGCTAAATTTACAACTTTTTAGCTCACTCCATCACAAATTTCTAAATTTCTCT
>CAUTSW010000095.1:0-3941 GCA_963541085.1 uncultured Campylobacter sp. | reverse complement strand
AGTCATCGACGTGAGAAAAGCAGACGAATATAACGCCGGCCACCTAAAACACGCTATAAACATCCCTCTTGAAGAGCTTGAGTCTAGGCTAGATGAAATCAATGCTTACAAAGACAAAAACGTAGTGCTTTACTGCAACAGCGGCAACCGCAGCGGCAAGGCGCTAGATATACTAAAATCAAAAGGCTTTAACAAGCTTATTAACGCTGAGGGTGTGAAAGAATTTAACTACGATCTAGTTAAATTTGGCAATATAAATGCAGAGGAATTTAATAAGATCGCAAATGATCCAAATATCCTAATCATCGACGTTAGAGAGAAAAAAGACTACGATGCTGGACATATGAAAGGTGCGATAAATATACCTGATGGCGAGCCAGTGGATAACTACAAAGACGTGCTTGAAGCAAACAAAGACAAAACTATCGTCACACACTGCTACAGCGGCAACCGCAGCGCCAAACTAGCTCAAATACTAAGCGACAAAGGATATAAAGTCTTAAATCTGCTTGATGGCACAAAAGAACATAGCTACGAGCTAGTGAAATAAATTTGATCTAAGCTTACAAGTAAGACCTGAAAGATCATTTTGGGCTTTATGCTAAATTTAAAGCCCAAAGATACTTTTACTTAAAACAGCTAACAAGCCAAGGCTTGCTTGCTATAAATTTCTACTTTCCTTCAGGATCTAGTCCGTTTAGGATGTAGCCAACCTCTTTGTCGTTTAGGTCGTAGTGTAAAAACTCTTTATAAAATTTCTTCGTCAGCTTGTATCGCAGCTAGATCGGCGCCTTTAAATTTAGCATCTGTGGGTGCTTTTGTATCGCTGCAAGCGACAAGAAAACCGAGTGCAAAAAGCACAACTATACTTTTAACTATTTTGTTTTTGACGAACATCTCGTCTCCTTTTAATAAAATTTCGTAGTTAAATTTGCATAAATTTCTGCAAAAATTCTTCAGCGACCGCCGACTCTTAGGAATAATTCTATAAGAATTTTTATTAATTCCAAAATTCATAACGAATGTTTTTGCGATCGTATTTTTAAATCTTTTATAGGTTAAAAGCGCCCCAAGGAGATCCCCAGGGCATTAAATTTAGCAGCAGCATCCTCCGCCGCAACATTCATCGCCGCTACCAAGTACCTCAGGTGCCTGTCCGCAGCCCGCGAACGCGCCGAAGTGCTTGCTTCTATCGCCAAGGACCTCGAAATATCTCCCAAACCGCGTTTCCTGCACCATCGCCGCGCTGTTGCCGCATACGCTCATCGGTAGGTCTTTTTCGAAATGGTGATGATCGTCCAGGTCGAAGAAATGCTCGCTACCTTCTATGCCGCCGCGGTAGATCGCTACTTGAGCGTATTCCTCGCAGATGTCCTCGATAAGATCCGGAATTTTAATCGCGCGGACCGTGCGAGAGCTAAATTTGATATTACCGATGAGATCCTCAATCTGCGGATTGTCGATCGCAGCGCGCACGGAGCTCATATAGCGAAAGTCCTTCCAGCCTATACCCTGCAATAACCTCCTAAAATCCTCGATATACATCGCTCCGCCTAGACATTCGCCGCGTAAAATTGGGTCGTTTGAGATATTTTCAGGCACGCGGCGATCTGCAAAAATATCTGAAAAATAAAGCTCGCCACCGCGTTTTAGCACGCGCCAAATTTCATTGAACACCGCTTCTTTGTAAGGCGAGAGATTTATCACGCAGTTTGAGACGACGACATCTATGCTGGCATCTTTGATCCCAAGACTGGCAAGATCCTCGATATAGCCTTTTTTAAACTCGACATTTGAGCGTGCGTAGCCGAATTTTTGCGCCATTTCATCTTGATATTTTTTAGCGATCGCTAGCTGATCGTCATTCATATCCACACCGATTACCCTGCCGTTTTTACCCACAAGCTTTGAGAGCATATATACATCAAGCCCGGTGCCGCAGCCCAGATCGAGCACCGTGCAGCCTTCGAGCGCTAGCGGTATAGGCGAGCCGCAGCCGTAAAAGCGCGTCACGATCTCATCAGGAATCATCTCTCTGATCTTGCGTAGGTATCTTGGCAGAGCGTCTGCGGCGCATGAGCAAATTTTAGTCTCCATATTTCCCTCGTTTTGCAGCGTGATTTTGCTGTAATACTCTTTAACTTCCTCTCTTATATCTTTCATTTTTTCTCCTTTATTTAAATCCTAGCTTTTGAAGCGGATCGATGATTTTAAAAAGCCCCGTGGCGCAGACGCTTGCAATTAGCGGCGCAACTATATAAACGACGATTGCATCCCATGAAAAAGCGATCTTATCCCAGCCTACCATATACCCCACGATGCGAGGCCCTAGATCGCGCGCTGGATTGAGCCCGGCATTCGTCATAGGGCCAACCGTAGCGATGATGATGGTAACGGTAAAACCGATAAAAAGAGGAGCGATATTGGCGCTGGGCTTACCTAAATTTGAACCCTCGGTTAGCGAAAATATCACCGCTATTAAGATAAACGTACCCACTCCCTCGGCAAATGCGGCTACCGGCATGCTAACTACGCCGTTTTGGGTGTTGGGAAAGATATTGCACCAGATCGCGGATGCCTTGCTTACGGTGCTCATATCCGCTCCGCCTGTCGTCAAAAGGTGCGCGACGGAGTCTGCGAAAAATATCCACAAAACGGCTCCCGCCAATATCGCACCCACTATTTGCGCCGCGACGTAAATCGGCAGATCTTTCCACGGCGTGCGCCCGCTAAGGCACATCGCAAAGCTTACCGCGGGGTTAAAATGCGCGCTTGAAAGGTTTCTGCACGCATAGATCGCTATCGCGATCGTCACGCCCCAAATCATGCCTATCTGAAACGCCCCGTCTAGCGCACCAAACAGGCTTGCCGTCGCAAACGCTCCAATACCGAAAAAACACATTAAAAAAGTGCCGATTATCTCGCCTGCGATGATCTTGCGAAAATAACCTTCACAACTACACTTTTCGCTCATTAGTTCTCCTAAATTTATTTTCGGCGACCGCCGACTTAAATTTTATTTCAAATTCCACGTAAGCGAAATTTGAAATAAAATTTAGCGCGCTTTGCGCAAAATCCGCGTCTTTAAATTTAAAACGGCTTTTACGCCTAAATTTACGATTTGCTCTTTTAGGCAACCAACCACTTAATTGCAGTGCCGCTTAGGCTCAAACGCACCCAATTTGCGGATGGTTTATATACTTGCAAGCAGGAATTCCTGATTGCTTGTTTTTTCCATTTAGTTTATTTGCGTATGCCGCGGCTTTTTAAATTTGACTAAAGCCGCCTAGCATCGCATCCGAAATTTCATCCGTCGTGCCGCTTGCGATGCGGCTGCGATACGAGATTGCCGCAGGGCTTTGCGCATCCCAAATCTCGTCAAACCAGTTTAGAAATTTTGCCCCATCATATCGCACCGGCAAGGCCTCGACATAGATCCGTTCGCGTTTGGCGCGGTAGATCGCCTCTTTATTAGGCGTCACGGCGATGCGGCTAATCAAGCCAAAAAGCGTGCCGCTTAAATTTCGCGCATAGGGCTTTCTCCCCGTAAATTTTAAATTTTCATCCGCTTGCGCGTTTTGTGATATGTCGTGCTCCTCGCTGCTCGTTTTTGCCGTAAATTTTAAAATTTCCTCCACATCGGCAAATTCTAAATTTAGGGGTGCAAAATTTGGCATGCCGGCCGCGCCGTTATTGATGACGATGCCGTGCTGAAGGGCGATCGCCGCGGGCGCGCAGGTGTGCGTGCAAGCTAGCACGTCAAATTTATTTTCCGCTAGCCACGCGTCAAGCTCTTTTTGACGGGCGGGCTCGCTCAAATTTTCGCGTGAGCAGCCCCAGCCAGCTAAGAATTTCTCATCTCCGTGCGTGATAGCGATATTTGCAGTCCCAACGCTTACTAGCTCGCATTTGGCACGCTTTTTAAAAATATCTAAAAATTG
>CAUTSW010000094.1:0-3950 GCA_963541085.1 uncultured Campylobacter sp. | reverse complement strand
TGAGATATTTATCGTGCTAATCCCGCTAATTCCCTGCGTTTCGACACGTGCGACGCTATCTTTTCGCACCGGCATTTGCGATTTGACATACAAAATAATCTCAATTTGATCGCCGTTTTTATCAAAGCCGACAGATTTTACAAACCCAGCATCAATTCCGCTAAATTTAACCTGTGTGCCATCTTTTATCCCGCCAGGAAGCTCATTTATATGCAAAAAATAGCTCTCATACTGCACACCTTTTTCTCTTTTTACGCCAAGCCACCAAGCAAACGAACCAAAAAATAGCAAACAAGCGACAAAAAAGACGCCGACAATCGTATATGAGTTTTTATTTTCCATTAAGCTTTCACCTTTCGCATTTTAAATAGCTCTTCAAGCGGGTTGTGCGCTAGATTTGAGATCTCATTCATAGATCCTTCAAACGCGATTTTTTTATTATCTATTATCAAAAAACGATCCAAAATATCAAAAATACTATCGACGTCGTGCGTTACCTCGATAATAGTCACTCCCAAATCATCGCGCAACCGCATAACAAGGCGATCCATCATTCGCGCACTAATTGGATCTAGCCCCGAATTTGGCTCATCTAAAAATAAAATTTGTGGCGAAAGAACAAGCGCACGGGCAAGTGCGACGCGTTTTTTCATACCGCCGCTTAATTCAGACGGAAACAGCTTTGCGCTACCTAGCGCAAGCCCAACTTTATCTATCCAAAATAGCGCGATTTCATCAATTTGAGCCTGCGTAAAATCGCTGTATTCTTTAAGCATCACACCAACATTATCAAGCACATTCATTGATGTAAAAAGCGCACCAAATTGAAAGCAAACGCCCGTTTTTAGCTTGATTTTAGCTCTTTGAGATTCGCGCAAAGCCCATAAATTTTCATCAAACATGTAAATTTCGCCAGATGAAGGCTCTTTTAAATAAATTAGCGATTGCAAAAGCGTCGTTTTACCGCTACCGCTTCCGCCTAAAAAGCCGTAAATTTCGCCTTTTTTTACGCCAAAATTTATGCTATCGTGAATAATTCGATCACCAAATTTTATAGTCAAATTTTGAGCTTTTAGTATCAATATCCAATCTCCGAAAATAAAATTGCAAAAAATCCATCAGCACAAATCACCAAAAATATCGCATTTACGACGCTGATTGTTGTAAATTTGCCTAAACTTTGCGAATTTGATTGCACTTCATAGCCTCTCATACAACCAATCATCGCTATAATTGCGCCGTAAAATGGGGCTTTGATAAGTCCTACAAAAAGATGGCTTATCGCAACACTATCTTTAAAACGCGAAAAATAATCGCTTATAGGGATATCCAAATAAGTAAAACAGACCAAAATTTGCCCACCCAAATTTGCCATATCCGCCAAAAAAATCAGCACAGGCATCGCAACAACCATCGCAACAATCCGCGGCATCGCCAAAAACAAAAACGGATCAAGCCCCATTGTCTTCATCGCAGGAATTTCATCGGTGATTTTCATAACGCCAATTTGCGCCGTAAAAGAAGACGCCGAACGTCCCGCCACAACAATCGCCGCAATAAGCGGAGCGATCTCGCGCAGTCCCATAACACCCATAATATTTACAATATAAATAGTCGCGCCAAATTTTGAGAGCATGTCAGCACCGATATAAACCAACACAACGCCGACTAAAAACGAGGTCAAACAGACGATAAAAGCAGCGTAAATTGCGCCGTCTGCGATGTGATTTGAGACCTCTTTTATGCGAAATTTGCGGAAATTTTGAAGCATAGAGATAAATTTTAAAAAAAACTCGCCCAAAAACGCACAAAACACAAGCGCACTTTTTGCGCTTTGCGTAGCCTTTTTGCCTATTTGACTAAATAAATTTGGTCTTTTTGGCGGAATTATTTTACGATTTATGACAGCGCAAAACTCAATCACGCGCGCTATGCGTTTATTTGCATTGATTATTTTTAGATCAAATTTGGCGATAATTTTATTTAATAAAATAGCACTCGCATAGTCGATTTCATCTAAATTTGAAAAATCTAGCATAGAATTTTGTGTAATATTTTTTGCGATAAATTCAATAGATTTTTTACCACTCTTGTATGTAAAATTTCCACCAAATCTCACGATATTATCGCTAATTTCAATATTTAAATCGCCAAATTTCATCACTTTCTCCGCCATAAAAATTCGCGATTATATATAAAATTTTCTTAAATTTATAAAATTTAATTGGCAAATCAGTAACACAAAGTATAATTTCGCATTTTTTAACTAACGGGATTTTATGATAAAACACTTTTTTACAAATAGTTTTGGGATCTTATTTTCACGAATTTTAGGTTTTATTCGCGATTTATTAACAGCTAGCGCCCTTGGTGCCTCACTTTGGAGTGATATTTTTTTCGTCGCGTTTAAACTGCCAAATTTATTTCGCCGTTTATTTGGCGAGGGCGCATTTACGCAAGCATTTTTACCAGGCTTTGTAAACGCCCGCAAAAAAGGGGTTTTTGCCGCTTCTGTATTGATAAAATTTACCCTTTTCATCACATTTTTGACACTATTTGTCAGCTTTTTTGCGCCATTTTTTACGCGCTTACTAGCCATTGGTTTTGATGAAAATGCCATAAATCTTGCCGTTCCTTATGTGAGAATAAATTTTTGGTATCTATTTTTCATATTTATAGTTACGCTTTTTGCCTCTCTTTTACAATACAAAGATCACTTCGCAACTACGGCATTTTCGACCGCACTTTTAAATTTGTCAATGATTTTTGCACTAATTTTAGCGCGCCAAAAAGATAGCGAAACAACCGTTTTTTATCTTAGCATTGGCGTTGTAATAGGCGGATTTTTGCAGGTTTTAGTCCATATTTTCGCACTAAAATTTGTAGGAATTTGGCGTATTTTAATCGGCGGGTTTAAAAAGCTTTTCAAAGGAGAAAATCCGCAAACAAAGGGCTTTTACAAAAATTTCTATTACGGCGTTTTGGGCTCATCTTCAGCTCAAATTGGAGCATTTATAGACACATGGTTTGCGTCGTTTTTGGCGTTTGGCTCAATTAGCTATTTATACTACGCAAACCGCCTTTTTCAACTACCTCTTGCCCTATTTTCCATCGCTTTAACAAGCGCGATTTTTCCTAAAATTTCACGAGAAATAAAAAACAAAAACGAAATTTCAGCCTTTAATCTACTCTCACGCGGGTTTCATATTTTGCTATTTTTACTCTCATTTTCTGCGATTGTAATGGTGATTTTAGATGAACAAATCGTGCGAATTTTATTCGAACACGGCGCATTTAGTGCGCAAAATACGCGTGAGTGTGCGTTGGTTTTAGCGATGTTTGCGATCGGGCTTTTGCCATTTGGCTTAGCAAAGCTATTTTCTTTGTGGCTCTATGCAAAAATGCGGCAAAACATCGCTGCAAAAATCGCCATAAAATCACTCATATTAAATTTGATCGCCTGTCTTGCGTTAATTAATCACTTTGGCGCAGCTGGGCTTGCTTTGGCTAGCTCGATATCAGGAATTTACCTGTTCTATGCAAATTTAAAAGAGTTTGGATTTAATAATTTTTTGGCTATAATCGCGCCTAAAAAAATCTTGCTAATCGCCCTTATTTGCGCGATTGAAACGGCAATTTTATTACTTATAAAGGGCTTTTTGTAATGGTTATTTTTGATAGTGTTTTGAAAAAAAAGGTTGAGTTTATCCCACAAGATCCGCAAAATGTTAAAATTTACGTCTGCGGGCCGACAGTTTATGATGATGCGCACCTTGGCCACGCAAAATCAAGCGTGAGTTTTGATCTGCTTAGACGCGTTTTAATCGCGCTTGGATATGGCGTGAAATTTGTAAAAAACTACACCGATATCGACGATAAAATTTTAAAAAAGATGGAAGAAAGCGGAAAAAATTTAGAAGAAATTACAAATTTTTACATCAAAAGATACG
>CAUTSW010000093.1:0-4120 GCA_963541085.1 uncultured Campylobacter sp. | reverse complement strand
TTTTAATGAATTAACAGATGTTTCAACACTAAAACCAGATGTGATTCGCGGTGTAGATCTTCTTGTTGTGCGCGAATTAACAGGTGGATTGTATTTTGGCGAACCGCGCAAAAAAGAGGCTCAAAGTGCCTATAATACGATGATTTACAGCACAGATGAGATTGAGCGTATTGCTCGCGTGGCGTTTGAAGCTGCACAAAAACGTCGCAAAAAAGTGACACTTGTAGATAAGTCAAATGTGCTTGAGACAAGCCAGCTTTGGCGCGAAGTTGTAGAGCGCGTGGCTGATGAGTTTAATGATGTAAATTTAGATTATATGTATGTAGATAATGCCGCCATGCAATTAGTGCGCAATCCTGTGGCTTTTGATGTGATTTTGACTGAAAATTTATTTGGCGATATTCTAAGCGATGAGGCGAGTATGGTTTGTGGCTCAATTGGGCTTCTTCCAAGTGCTTCAATCGGTGGCAAAGTAGGTATCTATGAGCCAATTCACGGCTCAGCACCAGATATCGCAGGTCAAGGTATAGCAAACCCTATCGCGACAATCTTAAGCGCGGCAATGATGCTTAGATATGCCCTTGGCGAAGTAGATGCGGCCAAATGTATCGAAAATGCGATAAAATCAGTGTTGCGCGATGGTTATCGCACGAAAGATTTAGCAAATTTTGGCGCAAAAGAGATATGTTCTTGCTCTGAAATGGGCGGAGTGATAGCGCAATATGTAGCCAAAAAATGAAAAACAAAATGATAGACGCCCTTATTTTTGAATCTAAGGGCTACTTTTTAAAAGCAAATGAAATTTATGATGAAATTTTAACTCTTGATCCACAAAATGAGACCGCATTAGCTGGTAAAAAGCGTATAAATGAGATGATAACGTGCAATCGCGCAAAATTAGAGTTGTTTTTAAGCGATGATGAGACAGATCAAATAGAATTTGAAAGGTGGCTAACGCAAATATGAAAGCAGAAGAGATAACAAAATTGCTTTTACAAGAGCTAGAGACAATAAAACAGGCGCAAAGCGACGAGATACAAACAAACATTGACACTGGTCATGGTGATATTAAATTTAATGAGAATAGCCAAAATTTAGTCGATTTTAAGGCGAATAATGCGGATTTAGATTGTGATTTTGTCTCAAAAATAGATAAGACGAATTTAGATGAAAAAATGATTGAAAATTCAGCCCAAAATCAAGTGCAAAATGATATAAAAATTTATTTTGAACAACTATATTCAGAAAAAATAAATGATGAAAAGGCATTTTTAAATAGTGTAAAAGAGCGCATTTTGGTGCTTTTTGAGGGGCTTAATAACTTTGATAAAAATGATATTGAAGCGCGAGTTGAACTTAGCTTGAAATTTATTGAATTTTTACTAGCGAATATCGAAAAACGACTTGAAAATCTATCAAAATAGTGATTTTTTAAAAATTTATAATCTACTCTCGCAACATACAAAACGCGCCTATTTTGTGGGCGGTTTTGTGCGCGATGAGATATTTTTTAGACAAAATACTTTTCATTTTCCCAATGTTTTTAATAATAAAAAAAAGATTATTTTAAATCAATTACCGACAAATTTAGTAAAAGGAACTGCTGTTTTTTTGGATAAAAATAATTTAAACACATTTGCAAAACTTAATTTGACACAAAATTTAGCAAAAAAAACGCACTATTTTTATGAAATTTCGATTTCGCAAAATATAAATTTTAAAATCGAAAAAAAATATGATTTCAACCAAATTTTAAAAGCCAAGTATAATTCGCAGCATAATCATACAAGCAATATTTCACAAAATATTTCGCAAAATTATCTGATTTATGAAGATTTTCAAAACAAAGATATAGATATTGAAGTCTATGATATTGACGAAAATAAATTTGTAAATTTAATGGAAAAGCTCGGTGCAAAGGGTGTTGGCAGGAGTTTTTTTGTCTACAAATTTGGCAATTTTGACATATCGCTACCAAGGACAGAGAGTAAAATCTCCAGTGGTCATAAAGGTTTTAGCGTAGCACTTACAAATGATGAACAAACAGCTAGCAAACGTAGAGATTTCACAATAAATTCAATAATGCGCAATATTTTTACTGGCGAAATTTTAGATTTTTATGGTGGGATAAGCGACCTTTGGGCACGAATTTTGCGTGTCGTAAATGCAGAAAAATTTGGCGAAGATAGCTTACGTGTTTTGCGTGGTGTCGGTTTTGTGGCGCGTTTTGGGCTTAGGGTAGATTATGAGACTTTAAAAATAATGCGCAAAATTGATTTGAGTGATTTAAGCACAGATAGAATTAGTGGCGAATTGATAAAACTTTTTGGCGCAAGATACCAAGATATGGGGCTTAGATTGATTTTTCAGCTTGAAATTTTCGAGTTTTTATTTGGCGTAAAAATAGAGAAAAAAGATAAAAATCGGCTCATAAAAAAGCTAAAAAATGGGATAAAATTTATAAAAGATGATGCCTATTTTTTATATTTGATAGCAAATTTAATCAGCATAGATAAAGAGTCATTACTTAAGCATTTAGGGCTTAGCGCAAAGTATAAAAAAATCATCTCAGAGCCGTTTTTTAGCACTCCTAGTGTGAAAAATTTATGCGAAGTATCTTTAAAAATGCCTTTGAAAAACTGGCTTGGACTTGATAATCAAAAGCTAATAAGTTTTGCTAAGAAAACAGGACTTTTTAATAACAAATTTTATTTAAAAATAGATGCAAAAGAGCTAATTTCTCGTGGATTTCATGGTGATCAAATCAAAAAAGAGTTACAAAAAATTGCACAAAACGAGATTGATAATTTTGCGAAAATAGCAAATTTAAAATCAATATTTCTTTAAATTTATCTTTAAACCTAGAAAAAATAACCGAGCAACTTTGGCTATTATCTCACTTGAAATTTTTGCGCTAATTAGACTTTATAATGGGCTTTTTAAATTTATTACCATAAAATTTGCTATAAATTTACATAGCAATGCAAAGTTTTACAAAAATAAGCCAGAAAAAATGCACTGATCTTAATCAGATAATGCGGTTGCAAATTTTAATAATTTTAGAGAATTTGCGTAGTTGAAAATGTTTTATCAAGATTTTAAAACAACCATTAAAAAGATAGTTTTTTTTGGTTTTGCTTTAAATTTTAGTAAATTTTTAGCACTATTTTATAGCTCTTTTTACTCTTTAATAATAAACAAACGTTTTTAAAATTTCCACCCCATCTTATTGAAATTGATTTTTAATTAACTTGTCTAATAACTTTTACTTTTAAAACTCTTTTAAACTTATCAAATTTAGCTAATTTTATCCGCTTTTTAACAACTCATCACCACTAAAATTAAATAAAAAACGCTTTAAGTGTGTTAAATTTGCCAGTTTTAATGTAAATTCTTGTTAGATTTTTTAATCAAAATTTTGCCAAAATGCGATTTAAGTTTTTTGACACAAATTTTTAAGCTTTAAATACATGATTTTGTTTTAAATTACAAAAATTCCCATAACATTTTTAAGAAGGTTTTAAAGTTTCTTGCAAATTATAAAACAAATGAGAAATTTATTGGCGACAAAACGTCCAAATTTTGACTCAAAATCGAAGCGCATAGCCATATAAATAAACAAATTTTTGCGCTTATTTAGCAAAATATTTAAAAATTTCAATCTTGCAAATTTATTTAAAAGTCTTAAAAAGCAATTAGCGTGGCCTTGGTAGCGATAGATTCCATGCTTCATTGGCGATAATAACCTTATAGGTGTCAAAATTACAAGAAATTAAGACAAATTTACATAGCAATAAAAAATAATGACGGACCAATTTTAATTGTTTGGTGCTTCAAAATTTTTTGAATTTTTAAAGCTTAATTGGCTTTTTTCACTAGAGTTTGTATTTATTTTACTTGTTTGTTCGGCACTCAAATTTGTCGCTATTTAAAACCTAATCTTTTATAAAACGCTGTTTTGTCGCTTAAAAAAGATACCTAAAGTATTACTTATCCCTAATATTTTGCTTTTTTTGCAATCAGGTTTTGCGGCCAGAATTTTTTCAGTAATTTCAACAATTTCAGCAAATTCTAGGCAAAAGTTCACCTTTTGGATACTCTAAAAATCTACTAGCACCAT
>CAUTSW010000092.1:0-4126 GCA_963541085.1 uncultured Campylobacter sp. | reverse complement strand
TCTCATAATTTATGCTAACTCCTACGCGATATCCATGTCTATTTACGTTTTTATGTTTTTTAAATTTTAAACTCGCGCTTTGTCTTATCTAAATTTGCTTTGAAATTTAGATAGATTTTGCATTAAAAATTTGGTTTAACTATTTTCGCCAAATTTCATCTGTTTTAATTCGCTCTTTATGTCATCGCATCGCATAAAGTATTCACCAATTAAAAACGCATCAACGCCCATTTTGCCTAGCTCGCAAAGCATTTTGTGATCCTTTAGACCGCTTTCTGCGATGATGATTTTATTGTTTGGAATAAGCGGAATTAGGCGTTTAAAAAGCTCGGGATTCATCGAAAAATCCACTAAATTTCGCTGATTTATTCCGATGATATCCGCCCCAGCAAAAATCGCCTTTTTCAAATCATCTTCATCATGAATTTCAACAAGCGCTTCTAGTCCTAAATGACGCGCAAATTCAAGCAATTCTCGCAAATAATCGCCCTTAAGCACACGAGCAATCAACAAAACAAAATCCGCACCAAAAACCAACGCTTCTAAAATTTGATACTTATCAATTATGAAATCCTTACGCAAAATCGGCGTATTTGTGTAGCGACGAATAAAGCTAATATAGTCTAAATTTCCCTTAAAAAAATGTGGCTCAGTTAACACCGAAAAAGCGTTGGCGCCACCTTTTTCATACTCTATTGCAATCTGAATTGGGTCGAAATTTTCGCGGATTATACCCTTGCTAGGGCTTGCTTTTTTGACCTCGGCAATGATACGTATAGGCTCATCTATACTCGATTTTAGCGCGTTTTTTACGTCGCGTGGCATAAATGGATTTGCGCTTAGCGTGCGTCCTAATTCATCAAAACTAACGCGCGTTTTTTTATGCTCTAAATCAATCTTTGTGCGCTCTAAAATTTCATCTAAAATCATTTTGCGCCTTTGTTTGAAATTTGAGTTTGGTTTTCATCTGTTGTAATCAAATTTTCTCCGCCATCTTTGGCATTTTTTATGCACAAATTTATCGCTGATATGTGCTCTTTTGCCTCTAATTCGTTGAAAAATTTAGATTTTTTATCAATTGTATTAAATAGCTCGCCAGCCTTTTTACACTCGCCTAACTTGTAATATCCCCACGCTAAAGAGTCAATAAAATATGGCGTATTTGCCGAATTTGGCTCAATTTCTAACGCTCGTTTTACCAAATTTATCCCCTTTTTAACGTCTAAATTATGACTAATTAGCAAATATCCGTAGTAGTTAAAATGCTCAGCAAATTTAATATCATAAACAGATTTTTCAAATTTATCCACAACACGTTTGAGCGCTCCATCTTTAATATTTGGCGAATTTAGTTCATAATCAAACATGGCAGAAATCGCCAAATACTCCTTGTTTTTTGTTTTAATATAGTTTTCATCTGCGAGTTTTAAAGCACTCTTTTTATCCCCTTTTAGCGAGTATAAATGAAGCAAAGCACGATCATCTAAATGATATTTTTCCAAAACATCAATCGCATCACTATATTTTTTTTCAAAATAATATAGCTGCCAAAGGTGATTTAGATATTTTTCATCTTTTGTTGCGTCATATAGCTCATAAAGTAGCTTTGGAATCTGCGAGTATTCGCGTCTATTTTTGTAAATATCAATCAAAATTTCACAATTTACACCATTACAACCTTGCATTTTGCGATCTTTTTGTAAAAACTCTATTGCATCACTTTCGCGCCCTAATTTATCCAATAAAATCGCAGCTATACGCAACACATTATCGCTATTTTTCATATTTAACGCGTAGGCTTCTTTAAGAGTTTTTAAAGCCTCCTCATAGTTCTCAACATGCGCATATATCGAACTTAAAATCAAATAGTTTTGCTCGGTTTTTGATAGTTTTATTAAATTTTTAGCCACTTCCATAGCCTGCTTAATATCGCCAGCGTCTATCAAATATGCAATTTTTATCTGCAAAAAAAGTGGATTATTCGCTAGTTTTTCATCGCCTGATTTTATAAATTTTATCGTTTCTGGATCTTTGATTGCGTAGCATTTGCGTATTGATTCTAATAGATACTCATCGTTTTTTGTATCAGAGTATAGTTTTTTATAGATTTCACACTGTTCTTGTATAGAATTTGTCGTAAGCGCGTTTAAGAGCAAAAATGTCTCTTCTTGCACACTTTGATTTACTTTTCCAGCTTGCAAATTTAGCGCGATAAGCGCCGAAATTAGGACTTTTAAGTTCATTTTTTCTCCGTATAATTTTGGCTTGTTAAGTTTGCTTTTGTAAAAATTTCTTTTGCCATTTGCGTAAAATCATGCCCGTCGTTTGATATAAATGGCGGTAAAATTTCGCACACTCCGCGCGAATTTTTTTTAGCAAAAATAAGCATTGTTTTGGCGTTTTTATCCGCTTTTGGATGTATAAATTGCACCTTTAGCGGACTAAATTTATTCTCTTTTAAAGCCATAAAAACTCGTGAAATTTCACTACATTCATAACAAAACGCAATAGCTCCATTTTGTTTTAAAGATAAATTTGCTACGCGCAAAAAGCTCTCAATCTCTAAATTTTGCGAGTAGCGAGACAATTTTATGTGATCGTTTGTGCTTTGTAAGGCACCATCGCGGTAAAATGGCGGATTTGAGACAATTAAATCAAATTTAGTAGAAATTTGCGATAAATTTTGCGTAAAATCATCTGCTAAATTTTGTGAATTTGATAGATTTTTAAATCCAAAGCGCGAAATTTTTAAATTCTCATCGAGATTGGATTTACCAAATTTACATTGATTTTTAAATATGTTTGTGCTAATTTTCGCACAATCATTGACGTAAAATTTGGTGTTTAAATTTGTGCCATCACTAACATTAAAATTTGTATCATTTTTTGCTTTACTAGCGTCAAATTTAGCACCAAATTTAGAAAAATCTCCACAAAAAATCTCGCAATCTAGCCCATTTTCACGCGCATTTAAAAGCGAAATTTGGCAATTTATTTTTTGTAAATCAAGCATAAAAAGTTCAATTTGCGCAAAATCGCGCTTTAATAAAAGACCTAAAATCCCGCACCCGCACCCAACATCTAAAACACGAAATCCAGCGCGAATATTTGCATATTTTGCGATAAAGCTCCACAAAAAAATCGTATCGCAATTGTATCGATAGCCATCTTTTAGCTGAAAAAGTGTCATTTAACCTAAATTTTTCTTGATATTGCAGATAATTTTATAAGCCGCATTCATCGCTACGACGATTGAAGCGCCATTTTTTGTCGCTAGATCGCCACCAAGATAGAGATTTTTAATGTTTGATTGAAAATTTTCATCTAAAATCGGCACATGTTTTTCATCAATCGCAATGCCTGAATTTTCCAAAAAATCCACCGGCATAATCCCGCCAATCGCGTAAATTATGCGGTTAAAATGCGCCGTTTGCCCATCTTCACAAGTAACTAAAATATCGCCGTTTTCGCTCTTTTCCAAGCTTTTTAAAACATTTGAAAATTTAATTTTAACGCGCCCGTTCTCTTTAGCCGCTAAAATATCAGCCAAATTTATATCATTCAAACGCGAAAACTCACTCCCGCGATAGCTAAGCGTAACGTCATTTTTCTCACTCAACCCAAGAGCATATTCAATCGCAGAATTTCCACCACCAACAACTAAAATTCGCTCATTTTGAGAACATTTTTGCACGTTAAAATTTACATTTGCAGCGATATTGTATGGGATTTCATATGCTGGGCGATTTGGTTTTCCCATCTTACCAATCGCAACAACGATATTTTTCGCTTTAAAAACATCACTCGCAGAGTGCGCCTCTAAAATCCCATCCGCGCCAACAGCCACGCGCCCGACCTCGCGACGAAATTTAACCTCGCAATCGCACTCTTGTAAAAGTGCATCAAAATACTCAATCGTGCTCTCTTTATTCCCTGAAACAAAGTTAAAATTTCCACAATTTTCACTCTCAAAACCACGATACTCTTTATCCACGCGCTTACCATCTTTATAATATGTCGCTATTGTTTGACAGCTTGTTTCGCCCTTTTCGATAAGCAAAATTTTACCTATTTTTGCCCTTTGCGCCTCTGCTACACACGCTACACCGCAAGGTCCAGCACCTAC
>CAUTSW010000091.1:0-4231 GCA_963541085.1 uncultured Campylobacter sp. | reverse complement strand
TGTAATTTGCTAAATTCGCCACTCTTTGATATGGTTAAAAAATCATAACTCAAATCAACATAATTTCCACGAAACGGATCGCGCGGATCGTAAAGGCGGGTTTGAATTTGCATAGGTGTGCCAAATTTCAAAGGCAAAACAGCGACAACTAACATCAATACTATTAAAAATAGCTGAAAAATAACCGCTTTTTTCATCTTAATTCCCCTTTTTATCCAGATTTTTAGTTCTTTTATTAATCATAATAAGCAACAAACCAAAAACCAAAAATAGCGCACTAGAGCCGATATAATCGAATGTCAAATTAAAATATATCGAAAGCGCGAGCAAGAAAAACGCGCTTAAGCCATTATTTATCTCGCCCTTTATTATAAGGCGCAAACCAATGGCAAACACAACAAGAGATGCAAGAATTTTCATAATCAAATAATTATCAATTTTTATAAAACAAAATAGACAAAACGCCGCCAAAGATGTGGCAAAATAGTAGTTTGAACGCACAATCGCAAGTATAAAAAGCGGAGTTAGAGCGGCTAAAATATTATAAAAATGGTATGAAGCCTTAAAGGTAACGACTGCTACATCTCCACGATAGATAAACAAATACAAAAACAGCGCAAATATCCACCCAAGAGTAAGAGAAAATGTCCGCATACTAGGGGCGTATTGCGCCAAATGACCGCCAAGCACCATAGAAAGTCCATAAATCGCAAACAAAATAGAGCCAAAAACGACGATTGCATTAGCTAATAAAAGTTGCCAAAAATCATAAAAATTTATAAAACCAAGCACATAAATAATAGCCCCCACAAGTGTGAAAAATAGCAACCAAGCACTATCGCGCCAATACAAAATCCACGCGCAAATGCCCAAAATAAGCGCATAAGAGTAGCATTGCGCCCCGCCAAAACGCTCAAAAACAAACCAAATCGTCCCGCCAATTAGCAACTGGCCACACAAAATCGCGCTTTTTGTCGTTAAAACTAGCGGAGTAATCGCAACGCAAAAAAGCAAAATCCCATCGCCGATATAGCGTCCAAAATGATACATCTGTGAGATTAGCGCAATGGAGGCAGCAAAGCAGATATTGCCTAGAAAAAAGAGATAATCGCTGAGTTTTTCGTCGTTTTTGCGAGTATAAATCGCGGCAAAATGCGTCATACCAGTCAAAAATAGCACTATGATAAAACGCCCAAAACGCGGAATCTCTTGCCAATTCGCACCCACAAGTATCAAAAGCGAAAGCCCCAAAAACAAATATCCAACAAAACTAATCGCGCTTTTATCGTCTAAATCATACATCGATGCGATCTTTTGCGCCGTCTCATCAGTGATAATGCCACTATCGCGCCACTTTGGTAGCTCTGTTTTGAGCCCTTTTTTAAAGTAGTAGTTCATGTTTTTGCCTTTTAAAATTTGTAAAAATAGTCGGAATTATAGTTAAAAATATTTTAAATACAAAAATATTTTTAACTAACGAATAAATCGAAATTAAAATCATAAATTTCATATCTCCAAAAAGCGATTTTCTTGTATTAAAAATAAATTGGCATATTTTGGCTTTTTATTTTTAATATTTATGAAATTTATGCTTATAATAGCTGCTACATTGGGGCTAATCATTAGATAGAGCCATAAAATAACTCAATAAATATAATAAAAATTTTGAGCGTAAAATCATATTATTTATAGTCGTAATAGTAAAAGTTAGAAGGTTTTAAATAAGCTAATTTTATGATAAGAGTTATATTTAATACATTGTTTAAAATTTGTATATTCATAAATTTTGATATTTTTTCTATACCATAATGTTTATAGTAGTATTGAGATATTAAACCTATCTGATAATATTAAATTTATTGCTCTTATTGTTGTTAGGAAATTTAATTGCAATTATCAAATAAAACAGAGAAAATTTTAAAAATTTAATTCGGGTTTAAAATTTTCAAACCCGAATTTTTAAATT
This sequence comes from uncultured Campylobacter sp., assembly GCA_963541085.1. Classification (GTDB taxonomy): domain Bacteria; phylum Campylobacterota; class Campylobacteria; order Campylobacterales; family Campylobacteraceae; genus Campylobacter_B. The sequence continues at coordinate 2,265 of CAUTSW010000091.1, read as the reverse complement.
TTAATCTTTTACTTTTTCAATCAAAATGGCTTCATCTTTCGCGCTAATCTCGATTTTATCGCCACTTTCAATCTCTACGCGTAAGATCATATCAGCGATTTTATCTTCAACAAGCTCATAAAGTGCCCTACGCAAAGGACGCGCTCCAAATTCTCTATCATAGCCCATTTTAGCGATAAGTTTTACTGCACTATCTTTTAGTTCAGCGCTAATTCCACGCAAATTTAGACGCTTTTTTAAGTCTTCAAACATGATTTTTACAATGTTTTCAAGCTCACTTTCACCAAGCGGATTAAAGATCACAATATCATCTAGGCGGTTTAGAAATTCTGGCTTAAAATACTCTTTTAACGCCATTTTTACAGCCGCCTCGCGCTCATTTGCACTCAAATTTGAAATTTGTTCACTTGCAATATTGCTCGTCAAAATGATAATAGTATTCTTAAAATCGACCACGACACCTTTATTATCAGTCGCGCGTCCATCATCTAAAATGCCAAGCAAAATATTAAAAATATCTTTGTGCGCCTTTTCAATCTCATCAAAAAGTAGCACCGAATATGGATGGCGTCGCACCGCCTCGCTTAGCTGACCGCCCTCTTCATAGCCCACATATCCAGGAGGCGCGCCAAGTAGCCTTGAGACGCTGTGTTTTTCCATATATTCGCTCATATCAAAGCGGATCATCGCACGCTCATCATCAAACAAAAATCGCGCCAAAGCCTTTGCGCTTTGTGTTTTGCCAACACCTGTTGGCCCCAAAAATAAAAAGCTTCCAATTGGACGATTCTCACTAGAAAGCCCCGCTTTATTTCGCTTAACAGCCCTTGCGATCGCATCTATAGCATCATCTTGCCCTACTACACTCTCTTTTAAATGTGTCTTTATATTTAGATATTTTTCGCGCTGCGCGGCTAGCATTTTTTGCACAGAAATCCCCGTCCATTTGCTTAAAATTTCAGCCACACTCTCTTCATCTACGCGATTTTTAAGCAAAACACCATTTTCACACATCTTTTCCCAGCGATCTTCTAGCTCTTTTAGTTGCGCTTGTGCGGTAGGAATTTTGCTATATTCTATCTCGGCAGCAGCTGTTAAATCACCCTTTTGCTTAGCCAAATTTGCACTAAATTTTAGCTCATCAATGAGCTTTTTAGCTTGCGAAATGCTCTCAAAAACACTCTTTTCATTTTTAAATTTAGCCTCTAGCGCATTTTTTGTCTCATTTAAATTTGCAATCTCTTTTTCTATCTCGTTTAAACGCGCCAAATTTGCTTCGTTCTCCTCCATTTTTAAAGCCTCTCGCTCGACGCTAAGTGCGGTAATTTCGCGTTTTGATTTAGCTAATTCATACGGCTCACTCTCCATTTGCATCTTAAGTTCAGCCGCTGCTTCGTCGATTAAATCAATCGCTTTATCAGGCAAAAATCTACCACTAATATACCTATCACTAAGACGCGATGCCGCCACCAATGCGCTATCGCTAATGCTAACGCCGTGGTGAATTTCTAGACGCTCTTTTATCCCGCGCAAGATATTTATCGCCTCATTAACGCTTGGCTCATCGATATTTACAGGCTGAAAACGGCGCTGCAACGCAGCATCTTTTTCAAAATATTTGCGGTATTCTTTTAGCGTCGTAGCACCCACAGCACGCAGCTCGCCACGCGCTAGAGCTGGTTTTAAAATATTTGCCGCATCCATTGATCCTTCGCTAGCCCCAGCACCCACAATCGTGTGAATTTCATCGATGAAAAGTATAATATTTCCCGCTTTTTTGACCTCGTCAATCACAGCTTTTAGGCGATCTTCAAACTCACCACGATACTTCGCACCAGCAATTAACGCGCTCATATCAAGCGCAATTACGCGTTTATTTGCTAGACTTTTTGGCGCATTACCATTTGCAATTAATTGCGCCAAACCCTCTACGACAGCTGTTTTACCCGTGCCTGGTTCGCCTAATAAGATAGGATTATTTTTTGTTTTGCGGATTAAAATTTGCATCATGCGCGTAATCTCTTCGTCGCGCCCAATCACAGGATCTAGCTCGCCACGCGCCGCTTTTTGCGTTAAATCCACGCCAAATTTTGTCAAACTATCATTTGTCTCATCGGCTGTTTGACTTAAAATTTGAGAATTTCCGCGGATTAATTCAAGCTCTTTTTCAAATTCGCTCAAATCGCAAAAGTTCTGCAATATCGATTTTATAGGATTTTCTTTCAAATTTGCGCTAAGCCACGTATCAACTGCGATAAATTTATC
>CAUTSW010000090.1:0-4259 GCA_963541085.1 uncultured Campylobacter sp. | reverse complement strand
TCCTCTCGCCAACTTGCACGCTTTTTAGCTCAAATTTCTTTTCATCAAATTTAAGTTCATTTCCAAAGCACGCCCCAGCCAAGCAAACCGCCAAAACTAGGCATTTTGCGTATCTCATATTTGTCATTTTTGAAATGTCGCGATTAGTTCTATCTCGATCAATGCGCCTTTTGGTAGAGCTTTTACAGCCACGGCACTTCTAGCTGGTAAATTTTGTGTAAAAAATTCGCCATAAATCGCATTCATTTGCCCAAAATCATTCATATCAGCCAAAAAAACGGTCGTTTTTACAACATCTTCAAAGCCCATCTCCGCCGCTTTTAAAACCTCGCCAAGATTTGCAAAAACCTGCTTTGTTTGCGCCGTAATCCCGCCATCTACTAATTCGCCAGTTTGCGGATTTATCGCTATTTGCCCCGAAGAGAATAAAAATCCATTGGCAAAAATCGCTTGTGAATATGGTCCAATTGCCGCTGGTGCGTTGTTTGTTGCAATTTTTTTCATTTTGTCTCCTTTAAATTTATTTCACACTCAATTTGCGCACGCAAAGTTAAAATTTCATCACGTTTTTTGATATATGCGCCCTTGTTTGCAATCAAAAATGCTGAACTTTCCATGATGACTTCGGCGACTTTGAGCCCATTTTGTCGCATTGTTGCGCCAGTTTCGACATTATCGACAATAGCGTCTGCTAGACCGATTAAAGGTGCTAACTCAATCGAGCCATAAAGCTTGATAATTTCGGCAGCAATTGCACGTTTTGCGAAGAAATTTCGTGTGATATTTGGCATTTTTGTGGCGATTTTTATAACCGGAACATTGTAGTTTAAAATCGAATTTTCTTTAATTCCCACGCAAACCTTGCATCGACCAATCTTTAAATTTAGCAATCTTATCACATCAGGCTTATGCTCTTCAAGCACATCAAGCCCCACTACACCGATATCAGCAGCACCTTTGGCTACATATGTCGGAATGTCTTGGTTACGCACATACAAAAAGCAAAAACCGCCCTTTTGCATTATTAATTTACGATCTTCAAAAACAAAATTATCGTTAAACATCTTCTCAAAAATTGCAAGTGTATCATCAGCGATGCGCCCTTTTGGTAGCGCGATTGTCAGCATAAATTCTCCTTTTTTACGATTTTTTCCATTGATTTAAAAACTAAATTTTCATCAAATTCAGCCTGTTTTAAACACGTAGCAATTAGCGCGCCATCGCCACCTGTGATATAGATTTTTTTATCTTTTGAAATTTGCTCTACTGATTTAATAAACGGCGCAAGAATGCCATAAATTAGGGCATCGGCGGTATTATTGGGCATAGAATTTAAACTTAAAATTTGCACTATTTTTGCAGTTTGTATCTTGTTGATTTTGGCAAAATCTAGCTCTAAATTTAGCCTTGGTGGAATTGATAAAAAGGCGTTTTTTAATGCGCTAAAACCTGGATAAATAAATCCGCCAATATGCCTGCCATGCTCCATAATATCGGTCGTAATGGCACTTCCAGCATCAATCACAACACCATTTTCAATAAAAAGCGCGCCAAAAACGCGATCAATCCCTAGTCCAATATAACCACTTTTAAATTTCACAAACGGCGCAAGATCTATAAAATTTGGAGCGAAATTTGAAATCTTTGGATTAACATTAATGTAAAAAACACGTCTATTTTGTGAGAGTATCTTCGCACAAAAAGCGTCAAATTCATTAAATCCGACGCGCAAAATTTCGCCATTAATCTGAAATTTAGCGCATGAATTACCAATATCACACAAAATCATAGAGTTTCCAACTATTTTCTTTAAAAAATTTTATACTTTTTGAGCAAATTTCACAGCAGTAAAATAGCGTAGTTTTTTTTATTTTTACACCTAAATTTTGTGAAATTTGCTCTGAAATTTGCGCTAAATTGCACGCATCTTTTAATAAAATTCTACCCCGAGCCACACGCAAAAAAATCAAATTATTATATCCGCGCTCATCCGTGCCAATAAGCGCGAAAAGTGTCTTTGATCTTGTAAAATCAGCCAAATTTATAACACGAACGTTTTTTAAAATGATATTTTTTGCCGATAAAAGCTCAGCTATTTTTTTTATCATCAATCTATTCTAAGCACCTTGTTTGCGTAATAAAACGAATCTTTGCCAACAAAAACACGATCTGAAATTTCCCCACCAATCTCATAATATTTAGGGTTTGCTAAATTTAAATCTGTTTTTATCAAAAAGCCTGTTTTTTCGAGAATATTTAGGCTACCATTTTTGATTATAGCACCTTCAAAAATCGCGAATTTGAATTTATTTTGCGCAATTTCATTTAAATTCAAATCATACGCTTTTACAACCCCATCACTTTGCAAAACAAAAATACGATTATCGCTAACGACCACATTTTTTATATCCGCGCTAACGCTTTTATTTCCCATCGGCGAAATCATATAAAGTCGTGATGCAGAAGCAACATATAAATTTTGAGCTGTAGATTCAAGAAAAATTATAGTATCGAAAGAATTTTCATTGCTTACAGCCATGCTTTGCGCGATACGATTTAATGCGCGATCTACGATATAAATTTTACCATCAAGCGTCGGATAGATAATAATCGGCCCCGCAAAAACAGGGTTTGCTACATTTGTATAGCTACCAAGCCCACTGCTAGAAATTTCGCGCAAAACAGGCATTTTTTGGCTCATTTTAATTAAATAAATTTTATTTGCCGTTGTTAAAATCGCCAAATCGTCATTATTAATCGAAGCACCAACAACAAATTCTTTTACATTTTCTTTATAAATTTCGCCACCATTTTCATTAAAAACGCGTAAATTTCCATCTATATCACAAACAATAAATTTGTTTTCGCTTACATTAATTAGCCTTTCGCCTTTTTGCAAATTTATACCCGAATTTACGATGTTTTTATTTAAAATTTCACCATTTTTCAACGTGGCAGATGTCGAAGAGACGTATTTTATCTTGCTACCAAGTTCGCTTTTTACGTCAATTTTGCCAGAAATTTGTTCATCTTCTACGTGAAAATATTCGCGTTTTGTTGAACAACCGAGCAAAAATAGTGATAAAAGTATTGTAAAAATTGCAGTTTTTTTCATTTATTTTCTCCGTTAAAATGTCTTAGATGATTGATAATATTTGTAAATTTAGAATTTGCTGGAATTTTATTAAACTCATTATTTGCCTCTTTGATTTTATTCTCTTTAAGCAGTTCATACCCGCGCAAAACTATCGCGTAAGAGCTCATGAGTTCGCTGTTTTCTTCACCTGCTTCAAACGAAATGATATCTTTTAAAAGCGGATCAATTCCTGCTTGATTACTAAGCGCGCTCATCGCTTTTGTGTCATTTTTATCCATCGCCATACGAAATTCAAAAATAGTCGCAAGAGAGATATTTTTAGATCGTAATTTTTCTAAAATTTCACTGTTATTTGGATCGTTTTGAAGCTGCAAATATAATAAATTTGCCTCTTGCGTATTCTTTTGTTGCACAAATTTTGATAGATAAATTCCACCGCAAATAACAACTAAAATCACAATAATGGAAATAATTAATTTTTTATGTTTTTTTATGAAAAACTCACTTTTTATTACATTTTCAAGAAATTCTTCTTCTGCGCTTAAACTTTGTTTAATGTCATTAATGTCTTCTTTTAATGCCAAAATTTGTCCTTTTTGATAAAAAATTCGGCTAATTGTAGCATAAAATATTTAAATAATGTGGCTAAGTTGTGTTATAATATCGCACTTTTTAGTTTAAAAACTAAGTTTGGAAATTAAGGAACTTTTAATTATGGTTATCGACGATACACTTTTAAATAAATTAGAAAAGCTAAGCGCACTGCAAATTCCAGAAGAAAAGCGTGAAGATTTTAAAAAACAGCTTGGCGAAATTGTAAATTTTACCGAAATTTTAAACGAACTAAATTTAGATGGGTTAGACGCCACAATCAGTGCTGCAAGTGGTGGAACACCACTTAGAGATGATATTTCACAAGAGTCAAATGTAAGAGATCTTATTTTAACACACGCACCAAAATCGCAAGATGGCTATTTTGTAGTGCCAAAAATAATAGAATAATCAGGAGAATTTATCATGTTAGAAGAACAAAATACGCTTGGTGTTGATATTCAAACACTTTTAAAAACAGTTGTCAAAAATAAAGCGAGTGATCTTCACATCGTAAGCAGAAGTGCGCCACAAATTAGAATTGATGGAACGCTTGTTCCGTTGCAGATTA
>CAUTSW010000089.1:0-4314 GCA_963541085.1 uncultured Campylobacter sp. | reverse complement strand
GATTGAAAAGATCGCAGCAATGATAAATTTCACACTTGAATACGATAATGTAAAGAGCGAATTTAAAGTAGATAAGAAAATTTTACAAATCGCAAATGCCTATTTTCAAGCCTCGCTTTATGAAAATGAAGCGGCGTTGAAATATCTTTATTCGCGCGGTTTTGATGATGGGCTTATTCGCTATTTTGGGATAGGCTGGGCTGGAAGTAGTGAAAAATTTATGCGCGTTTTGCAAAATGAGGAAATTTCGCTAGATGAGGCGCTAAATGTTGGCATTATCAAACGCAATGAAAATGGCGTTTATGCGAGTTTTATCGAACGAATTACATTTCCGATTAAAAATCACGTATCAAATTTGATCGGTTTTGGTGGGCGCACAATCTCAAATCACCCCGCAAAATATGTCAATTCGCCACAATCTGCCGTTTTTGATAAATCGCGCGTATTTTATGCGTATGATCTAGCCAAACCAAACGCAATAAAGAAAAAAAGCATCATCATCACAGAAGGCTACATGGATACGATAATGCTCCACAAAGCTGGGATTAATAACGCCATTGCAGTGCTTGGCACGGCTTTGACTAGTGAGCATTTGCCACTTTTGCGTAGGCTAGAGTGCGATGTGATTTTGAGCTTTGATGGCGATACAGCGGGGATTAACGCGGCACTTAAAAGCGCGACGCTTTTGCTTAGCAATCAAATCGATTGCAACGTCGTAATCATCCCACAAAATTTAGATCCTGCTGATATGGTTGTCTCTGGGCGCATAGAAGAGCTAGAAAATTTATATGCAAACGGCACAGAAGGCGGCGCGTGGGTTATCCAAAAAATCGCTAGCGAATTTGATCTAAATCGCCCGATAAACCGCGCAAACGCGCTAGAAGCGATCGCTAAATTTACGCGCACTTTGCCTAGTGTTGTCGCGCAGGGGTATGTAAATTTGGTAGAAAATTTACTCTCATCAAGAATTGACGATCGCATATTAATAGTTAAATCAATTTTTAAATTTTATAAAAATAAAAGCGCAAATCCCAGCACAATTTTGAAAATTTCACATGGGAAAAATAGTTTTGAAAATCCAGGTAGAAACGACTATTTGGAACTTGGCATCATAAAAACGGCTCTTAAAAATTCAAATTTCTTATCGCTTATTAAAGATATCGCCTCCCCGCAGAGCTTTTTTTTCCATAAAGAGCTTTTTGATACGCTTTGTAGCGGAGAGAAAAACGAGCAAATTTCGGCGATTTTCCGCGAACTTTTGCTAAATGATAGCGTGATGGTTTTGCGTGATGAAAATGAGCTAAAATTTGCGCTTATCGCCTTGCAAGGGCGGTTTTTAAATGCAAAAAAGGAGCTTGTGCGCCGAAGCGATGAGCCAAATAAGCTTGAAATTTTAATGCAAATTGAAAAAGAGTTACGAATTTTAAAAGGAATGAGATGAAAAAAACAAAGTGTCTTGCGCTATTTAGTGGTGGGCTTGATTCTATGATTGCGGTGCGTTTGATGGCGGAGCAAGGTGTTGAGGTTTTGGCATTGCATTTTGATATTGGTTTTGGTGCAAAAGATGACAAAAGCGCGATTTTACGGGCGCGCGCGAATATGGCAGGTGGGGATTTTCGCGTGGTTGATGTACGCGATAGGTATCTACAAGACGTGCTTTTTAGCCCAAAATACGGCTACGGAAAGCACTTTAATCCCTGTATTGATTGCCATGGCTATATGGCAAAAACGGCGTTTGCGATGATGGCAGATGAGGGTGCGGATTTTATCATCACAGGCGAGGTTGTCGGCCAGCGCCCGATGAGTCAGCGCGTAGAGGCGATGAATCAAGTGAAAAAAATCGCAGATGATCAAGAAGGATTGATTCTTAGGCCACTTTGTGCGAAGCTTTTGCCACCGACGCGCCCTGAAATTTTAGGGCTGATTGATCGCGAAAAGTTGCTAGATATTAGTGGGCGAGGGCGGACGCGTCAAATGGAGCTTGCGCTAAAATTTGGTTTTAGCGATTATGAGAGCCCAGCTGGTGGGTGTTTGCTTACGATTGATAGCTTTGCAAACAAGATCAAAGATGCGATCGCGCACGAAAAAATTGAGAGCGTAAATGACGCACAAATTTTAAAATTTGGCAGACATTTGCGACTAAATGGCGGTGCAAAGATGATAATCGGGCGCAATGAGAGTGAAAATTTGGCTCTTCGCAGTTTAAAAAATGCTAAATTTGATGAAATTTTAACAGGGCAAATTGGCGCGTATTGTCTGATTTTTCATGATGCAAATAGTGATGATTTGACACTTGCGGCGCATCTAGCACTTGCTTATTCAAAGGCTAAATTTGGCGAAATTTACGACATAAAAATTGGTGAAATTTCTTTGAAAATTAGACACAATTTAGACAAATCCGCCGCGCAAGAGTATTTTATAAATTAGAATTTTTAAATTTTTAAATCCGCCGTGCATTTTCGCTTTGCAATAAAGCGCGCATGTACTCTAGCAAATTCCACGCCGCCTGTGGGGTAGGGGTGTAGGTTTGCCCAAAGTGTTTTGCATAATCTAGGGCTTTGCTTTGCGTATTTTTGTTTTTAAAAGTTATTGGCTTATTAAAATATAAATTCGTAGGCGTATCGCCATTTAATAGGCTCTTTGCGTCGCTAAAAGCTTGTAAAACTGGGCTTTGTAATAACAGTTCGCTAGCATAAGAGCTTGGGCGCACCATTTGAAGCTGTGGAAGCATCCTATCTACTTTTAGCTGTGTTCTTGTGTCGCCTTTTTTGCCAATATCTACAAACGCGCCAAAGCTTCTATCTGGTTTATCTTTTGATTTAGTTGGATTAAAACTCATTCCAATACCGCTTAAAAGCGCGAATGAGCCTAATATATGCGTCGCGCCTGCTGGTGTGGCACTAAGCTTAGCAAGTAGTGGCATAACATAGTAATTCCACGATATAAACGGGCTTATCGCGCTATCTCTTAATACTCTTATGCCAAATGGGATCTGTTTTGTGTAATCTGGCATTAGCGAATTTGTTATTAATTTTGCCTCTTTTATGCTCATTCCATTTTTTAAGTGTGAAGCAAAGGCGACATATCTCATGACATTATCTTCGCCTTGATAGATATCACTTATCCAATCATCGAATTTATTCGCGCTTTTTGATATAAGCGAGTTTTCCCCAAAAATGCGCGTTTTATTTAGCCCACGCGCGATTAGATTATCTTTTGTAAATAGGGTTTCTTTGCTCATGTCGTTTAAATCGCTCTTGCCAAAAAGCCCCACTTCTTGCGCGCTATCGTAAATGCCAAACTCTTTTTTTAGCTCATTTAAACGCTCTAAATCCGCGCTTGTAGCTCTATTTTCTAAGGCTTTTATACGCAAATCTTGATAAAGTGGGGCTTTTTTCATTAGCGAATAATACTCTTTTAACCCTGAGGTTATCTCTAAATTTGAGACGCCTTGCATTTTTAAAAAAGCGATGTTTGAGGCTATGTTATTTACATGCGTTACGGGGTTGTAGATGGTTTTTGATTTTTTCATCAGCTTGTTTATTTGTAGCCATGTATCTGAGGCGACTTTTGCCGTCTCGCTCCAATTTGAGCGAAAGCTATCAAATTTACCAACTAAATCATCTTTTATGTCGCTTCTAACAAACCGCCCACGAAGCGCGCCAAATTTCTTATCATCTGGAATTTGTGAAAAGCCTTGTTTTTTTAAGACCTCTTTAAATTCTTCTTCACCAAAAGTAGCTTTTAAATTTTCTATCTCTTTTGCACCTTTTAAAATATCTACGCCATCTACTTTTAGCGTCGATACCGCTTTTAGAAATTTCGCCTGTTCGATTAGGCGTACTTGGTGGATTAGACTAAGTGGCAAAGTTTGCGCCACGTCGCGGATTTCGCCCATTTTTGTGCGCTCCTCAAAGGTCCAATCGCGCCTTAATTCGATTTTGCCTTGAGCTGTTTTGGTGGCGCGAATTCCGCCTTCGTAGAGTGGTTTATTAAACAAATTCGCGTCGATTTTGCCCGAGTTTATCTGTTTTATAAAATCTTCTTCGTTTAATTTCCACACTTTCCCGCGGGTTTTGATATCCTCGATGGTTTTTGCCTCGCCTGCGAATACGAAATTGCCATCTTTATTTTTATCATAAATTCTATGTAGCCAAGAGTTTGTTATCTTATCGCCCTCTAGCGGTTTTTCTAGGCGTCCTAGCTCATATAAAGTGCGCTGATTATCATCTAAGCTTTTACGCAAATTATCTAATTGCGCCTTTAAATTTGGCTCTAAATTTACGCTTTTGTCTAACTCCCCGCTTAGATATA
>CAUTSW010000088.1:0-4332 GCA_963541085.1 uncultured Campylobacter sp. | reverse complement strand
GTGCTCGTGCTCTTCGTGTTCGTGGTGATCGCAACCGCATCCGCAAGCGTGTTGATGCGCAATGCCACGATTTAAAATTTCATCATCTGTCGCCTCACGATTTTCAATCATTTGAATTTTAAATTCTAAATTTTTACCAGAGTAAGGGTGATTAAAATCTATCGTGACATTCTCATCAGAGATATCTTTGACAATAACTTTAACGGTTTCGCCACCTTCATTTTCTCCGATTAATTCCATGCCTATTTCAAGCTCAATTCCAGCAAATTGCTCTTTTGGTAGAACTTGGATTTTATCATCGTCGTACTCGCCAAAACCATCTTTTGCGTCAAATTTGACAACTTTTTCATCGCCAGTTTGCATTGAGATTACTTCGTCTTCTAACTTTTGCAAAATTTGTTCAAAACCAGAGACAAATGAGATCGCCTCGCCTTCTAAATTTGACTCTAAAATTTCGCCACTTTGGCTATCTTTTAACTCGTATTTAATTGTGATTGCTTTATGCATCTTTTTTCTCCTTTAAAAATTATTTATTTTCTATTTGGTGCAGCATTAGCTTCTTTGCTATTTGGAAATTTGGATTTTAAATATGAATAAAATTTATTCGCATTTTTTGTATCGCCGATTTTATCTAAACTTATTGCCGAATGATATAAAAGTTTCGGCATAAACTCGCTTTTATCAGATGAATTTAAGCTTGTCTTATAGTGTACTAGCGCAGTGTTATAATCTTGCTCAAAATACGCTATTTCGCCGAGCATAAAATTTACTTTTGCGGGTTGAAATTTGACTGTCTTAAGTGTTGAATATAGCCCTTTTGCATCTGTATAATTCTTGTTTTTATACAACTCATCTGCTTCTTTTAAAATTTCAGCGGAGCTTTTTGGGGTATTTTGCTTTATATTTTGCGAGTTTTGTGTCTGATTTTCTATATCTTGTGTATCACTTTTTTTTTTAAAATCTACATCATTTTTTTTTTGTTGTGTAATGGTATTTCCGAGTTTTGAATTTATAATTTTAATCTGCTCTTTTATCCAAGCAATATCATCTTGCATTTGCGTAATCTCTTGTTTATTAATTGTAGAGACTTTATTTGAATTTGATTTTCCCGTGGCTCTAATCTCAACATCCGAGAGACGTTGTTCTAAATTTGAAATCTGTTTATTGGTCCCTTCAATAACACTTCTAAGCCCATCAATGTTATCTTCTTGCGTTCTTAATGATGATTGAATTTGATCTAATCTTTGTTTGTTTTTTAATAAAATTTGTTCGTTTTCAGTTAAACCATAAGGATTTTCCGAATTTACATTTCCAGCATCAAATACAGAAACTTCTTCCGAAAATAAGAAAACAGCCCCAAAGAGGGCTGCAAAGATAAACTTTTTTTTCATATCTTAGTATGAAACTTTGAACTCATCACGTCTGTTTTGAGCATCGCAACTTTTTGATTTTTCTGAGCAAACCAAGTTGCTTTCGCCGTAGCTAACAACAGATAGTCTGTTTGGATTTACGCCATCAGCAACTAATGCATCTTTTACTACGTTAGCTCTTTTTAGACCAAGAGCGTAGTTATATTCATCGCTACCCCACTCGTCGCAGTTACCTTCAACTTTAATATTGATTGCATCTGCACCAGCTTGATTAAATAGCGCAGCATTACTACTAACAACGGAAGTCATATCTGATCTGATATTGAATTTGTCAAAATCAAAATATACGTTTTGAACTTGATTTTGAATGCTTTGAGCAAGGCTATCTAAGCCGCTATTTGCTTGATTCATATCGACTTCTGGAGTCTTTTTGCTACAACCGCTCATTACAAGAGCAGCAACTGCCAACGTTGATAAAACTAAGTTTTTCATTGTACATCCTTTTAAAAAAGTTCCAGCATTATATCACAAAAATTTATTTTTTCAACAAAAAATTACCAATCTACAGACTGAATTCGTCCTATTCGTAGTGGGAATTGAAAACTTCTATTCTCATTAACCCTAATTATACCAACAGCACTTCCACCTTTAATATACATAATACTTCCACCATCACTAGAAAATCTCGGAAACTGATTATTGCCATCGGCGGTAAGCTGTCTAACGTAATCTGTTTTAGTTGAGATTAAATACAAATTAAACCCACCTCCATCACGACTAGCATATACAATATCACTTCCATACGTGCTAATAGAGTTATTGTTCTTACCATGGTATACCATTTGTTGAACATTACCGCCATCAATTCCAGTTACAAAAATATTTGGATAGCCTAGTCTATCACTAACAAATACAACACGACTATCATTATCTACAAAATTTCCACTAACATCAATACCATTATAATCAGTTATCGCGCGCAAACTACCACTTGAATATAGGTAAATTTCAGGCTGTCCCTTTGGTGCATTCGTAACAAGTAGTTTTGAGCCATCTTTACTCACATCAGAGACAATTGTCATGCCGTGTCCTGTTAAAATTTTGCTTTTACTGCCACCTAAATTTTGTTTAAAAATAGCTGGTGTGTTTCCATTTATATAGCTAGTAAAATAAAATGCAGTTTGCGCATCATTAGCCCATTTTGGGAATATATTTAATCCGCCACTAACGACTACCTTTTGATATGTGAGTGTATAATCGGCAACTAAAATTTCACTAGATTTCACACCCGTATAGCGTGAAAATATGATCATTGTTTTCATCCAATCAACATCTGAATAGCCCAGTTTTTTTACGATTTCAGATACGATATTATGAGCCAAAAATGGGTATTTTGAACCATCTGTTGAATATGAGCTCTCATACATTACACTGCCGTCGTTAGCATTAAAAACTTTTGCTTTAATTGTTGATTGAGAGTGCATTCCACCCATGACTTGATAGCGAACAATTAATGCTGGTTTTTCATCTGTTGGTAAATTTGCGCTATATGGCGCGTCATATGAATTTTGGTAGTAATTTGTGCTAACATCAAATGTTGCACCGACTTTTAAATCGCCTACTACTAGTTTAAACATCTTTTGTCCAAAATTTTCATCATCTAAATTTGAAGCATCTTGGACGATAATCTTTGGCAAATTTGCACTACCAGTATTTGTAATAGTGGTAATATCTTCGCCAAATACCATCGCGATAAACGCGAAAACTAAAAAAATTTTTTTCATTTTAAAAACTCCTTTTAAAATTTAATTAATGCCATCTTGCGCTATATCTTGCATTTTATACTTTTGCGTAAATGAGCCATCTGGCGGTGTTGGGAATGTTACGTTTTCTAGCTTTGCAACAAAATCTCTAAATTTTTGATTAAATTCAGGGCTGTAACCTAGTTCGATAATCTCTATACTGGCGCGACCATTTTTATCAATTGTAATTTCAATTGTGCCATCTTCGCCAACCTGCGCGTGATATGTTTTCCATAAATTTGTAAGGATTTTTTCCACGCCACCACGAAATTTATCATACTTTCCTGTGCGCTGAGATTTACCAGCAGATTTTTCGCCTTTTGTATTTGCAATTTGCTTGCTTGAAGCTTGTTTTGCATTGGTTTTTGTCTGTTTATCACTTTTTTTAGTTGATGCAATTGTTTGTTCTTGTTTAACATCAACATCATCAAAAAGACTTTTTGCAGTATTGGCTTCTACTTTTGGTTTTGAATTTTCTACCTTTGTACTATCTTTTGGCTTTTCTTTTGTCTCTTTTTTTGAAATTTCACCACTCTCATCAGGCTCTTTAAGCTCTAATTTTGGCTCATCTTTTGCTTGTGGTGTCTGCTCTTGCTTTGACTCTGGTTTTGATACAGATTTTGGCTCGCTAGCTTTGTTCTCTTTAAGGGCTGTTTTAATCTCTTCTTTTTCCACTTTTTCGCTCTCTTTTACATTGATTTTACTCTCTGTTTCACTGATTTTATTCGCTGCGATAGGCACAGGCGTATCATCAATATCAATAGCGGCAATATCAATGTAAGCATTTAAATCATCGGTAAATTTTTCCTTTTCGGTGTCATGATTTAAAATTTTAAAATGAATAAAAAGCACAAAAATAAGCCCATAAATACAAACTGATAGTATAAAAGATAAAAAAGTTGGATAACGATTTTGCATTTTAGCCATCTGTTTGCAAAGCAATTTTTGTGTAGCCAAGCTGTTTTAATGTTTTTAACACAAACATCACATCATCATAGACCAAATTTTTATCGGCTTTAATAAAAACAGGCGTCTCTTGATCATATTGGCTCTTTAATAAAACAGCATTATCTGGAAATTCGGCGAAATTCATCGTATTTTGATTTATGTGAATTTTTCTTTCGGCATCAATTCTAACGATAAAATCCATCTTTGTGTTG
>CAUTSW010000087.1:0-4343 GCA_963541085.1 uncultured Campylobacter sp. | reverse complement strand
TTCAAAGCTAGTAGAAAAATTTTTTAAAAAAGATTGTATTAAAAATAAAACTCAAAAAATTTTTTCTAAAAAATTTAAAAAAATTATTTTAATTGTAAGTATCATGTTGTTACCTTTTTTAATATTTTTTACACATAAATTCGTATATAAAAAACCACCTTTTTAATAGATTTCACTATAAATAATAAAGAGAGTGAAGTTGTTGATTATTTAAACAAGAGTGTCTCAAATGATATAAATATGCAAAATTATTTGATTAAACAAGGTTTTGATTGCGAATTTGAAAATTCAAAAATGAGATGTGTTTTTGAAGATTTTTTCTATAGAGATTATAGAAAAATTGTTATTTTGAAAGATAAAGAAAAAATAAAGATATTACAATAAAAGGAGAATAAAATGCAGCAAAAAAGAATTGAAGTGGGATATGTTGATATGGCTTTAGGTGCTAAAACAGTTGTCCATACATATCTCTTATATACTGATAAAAATAACAACCAATATATATTAAGAGCTGGTCCAAATAGAAACAAAAATATAGAAATATGACTGTTTTTATTAGAAAGCTAATTAAAAAATCTATGCAAGAGAGTGTTTTATAATGTATTTTACTTTTTTAAAATGTAAAATAATGTATTTTTTAAATTTAGTTACATTTTAAGAAAAGGATCAAATTTAGCTCCATTTTTTAGTTTTCTTAAGGATATTTTTTTAATCTTAAATTAAATAAAGCGCTCTTGTTAAAGCATAGATTTTAGGGGAGTTTAAAATTTTTAGTATTGAAAATTGCAGTTTTCAATACTAAAAATATATTTTCCTGTGATACTTGATATTAATTTATATATTTTAGATATTACAAATCGCATATTAAAACCATTTAAGTATATAAAATATCAAACGCGTTACAACCTTTTTAAATAATATTCAACACTTTTCATCTCATCGCTAAGCGTCGAACTCTCGCCATGCCCTGGCAAAAGCTTAAAATCACCAAATTTGGCGTAAAATCGCTTTATTTTTTCCAAACTCACACACATTGCTTCGCGCGAAGAATATGGAAAATCATAACGTCCAATCGCCCCTTTAAATAAAAAATCTCCACTAAAAAGCACATTTTCAATCTCTATAACACAGCTTCCTAGTGTATGTCCTGCAAAGTGCCATACTTTTACGCAAATTTGAGCTGGATTTAAACTATTTTGTGTGCAAATTTCATCCAAATTCATAGTTTTATCGCCAAAATTACACGAGTTTTGAGGCAAATTTATATCCGAATTTTGCTTTAAAATTTGAGTATTAAAGCTAAATTTCCCATCAGTTGCACTCTTATTTTGCGCTAAATTTGAGTTAAAATTTGGATTAAATTTATTCGCATAGCTGTTTAAAAATTTAGTTTGTAAAACACAGCCTAAATTTATCTTGCCTTCATCAAATTTCACATCAGCTTGCATGCGAAATTTTAGCATGCCAAAAGGATCATTTTCAATCATAAACGCGTCGTCTTTATGAATGTAAATTTTCGCCCCACTCTTTTGCAAGAAAAAATTATCCCACACATGATCAAAATGCCCGTGCGTATTAATCACAGCTAAAATTTGCCCCGCATTTTCGCAAATCCACTCAAAACTCCCCTGCCCAGGATCAATCACCACCGATTTATCGCCAAATTTAGCTATGTGACAATTTGTCGCAAGCGTGCCAAAAGCTCTGCTTAAAATTTCCATTTTTTACCTTTTTGTCTTAAATTTAGCCGTATTTTACCTTATATATAATAAAATCTTAAATTATTTTTTTAAGGAAATTTTAATGAAACACGCAAAACTCAAAGACAAACTTCTAAATTTCATTAAAGATGAGCGCGCCAAAACGCCACATCAAAATTTCATAATCGGCATAAGTGGCGGGCTAGATTCTGCCATTGTTTCAGCACTTTGCGCTGAAATTAGCTTCAAAAACACATATGGAATTATCCTACCAACCAAAACCTCAAGCCAACAAAACAGACAAGACGCAATTAAACACTGCGATAGTTTCGGAATCGTTTATAAACTTGTAAATATCGAGCCGATGATTAGCGCTTATGAAGATACAGTCGGCATTTTAAATAACGCCAGACGCGGAAATTTGGCGGCTAGACTTCGCATGTGCGTGCTTTATGATACGTCGTTTTTTATGGATGGCATCGTCGTGGGCACGAGTAATTTAAGCGAAAGATTACTTGGATACGGCACGATTTATGGCGATTTGGCGTGTGCGTTTAATCCTATTGGCGAAATTTTTAAAAGCGAATTATACGATTTTGCTTCGTATTTAGGAATTTCGGACGCGATAATAAATAAAGCCCCATCGGCTGAGCTTTGGCCTGGGCAAAGCGATGAAAAAGAGCTTGGCTATACATATTCTCAACTAGATAAGGTTCTACACGCCTATTATGATGATGGTAAAAATTTCGATGAAATACGCGATGAATTTGATAAAAAGCTTGTAAATTTTGTTCAAGAAAGAGTAAATAGATATAAATTTAAAATGCGCATGCCAAATATCGCGCAGATTAGAAAACATAAGGATTAAGCCATGGAAATTCCATTTTTTCGCTCACAAATCGACGAAACAGAAGAGAAGCTAATCAAAGAGGCGCTCTATAACAACGGCGCGAATATGGTCGGCAAATTTGAAAAAGGAATTTGTGAGTTTTTCGGAGCGCAATTTGGCGTTAGCACCACAAATGGCACATCGGCGATGCATTTAGCACTCTGCGCGATGGATATAAAACGCGCCGATAAGATCATCTGCTCGGTAAATTCTTATCCGAATGTACCAGAAGTAATCCGCCATTTTGATGCTGAACCAGTGCTTGTAGATATCGATGAAAATAGTTTTAATATTAGCCTAAGCGGATTAGAAAGAGCCCTTAAAACCCACAAAAGCAAAAAGCTAAAAGCCGCATTTATCTCGCATACAGCTGGAATTTGCCCACAAATGGATGAAATTTACGCTTTAGCAAAAGAGTATGATATAAAGATCATCGACGACGCATCTCGCGCAATGGGCGCAAAATACAACGGCAAAAAAATCGGCTCAATAAAGGACTCTTTTATCTCTTGTTTTCAAATAAATCCACAAGCCCAAGACGCCGTCGCCACAGCTGGATTTTTCGTAACAGATGACGAAACAATAAACGATCGTGCAAGACTTGTGCGAAACAACGCCCTAACGCTTAGTTCGATTGATAAATTTGGCTCTCTTACATATATTTATGATGTCACAGAAGTCGGGCAAAAATACGATCTAAACTCAATCGCTGCAGCTTATGCCCTAGCTCAGCTTAAAAAAACGCCAAATTTCATCGCTAGGCGCAAACAAATCGCCAAAATGTATCACGAAGCGCTCAGCGATTGTCCGCATATTAGCCTGCCAGAATACAGCGATGATTATATCTACACGCAATTTATCATAAAAATTGATAAAAATCGCGATGATTTTGCCAAAAAGCTAAAAGAGTGCGGGATTGCGACTGCCCTGCACTATATTCCGATTTATCTGCTAAGTTATTACAAGAAAAAATATAATTATAAAGTAAATGACTTTCCAAACGCGCTCAAAAACTATCAGCAAGTGCTCTCGCTCCCAATTTATGCCGATTTGAGCGATGATGAAGTAAATTATATTTGCGAAAAAATTATAAAAATCGCGCGAAATCGTGTCTGAAATTTAAAATTTGTAGCGCAAAAGTATGTTTAAAAGATCGCTTTTTTTATGGGCTGAGAGATATTTTTACAGCCCAAATTTCACTCAAATTTGCATAAGCTATATTTTGCTTCCACTATCGTTGCTCTACTCTTTGGCGATTTATCTTAAATTTGCCTTTAAAATTTACAAAAAAGGGTCGCAAAAATATGAAATTCCTATAATTAGCGTTGGAAATTTGATTCTTGGCGGTAGTGGCAAAACGCCATTTACAAAGATGCTTTTTGAGCATTTTTCGCCCAAATTTCGCACATTTATTGTGCTTCGTGGATACGGGCGCAAAAGTAGCGGTGGAATTTTAGTTGCAAAAGATGGCGAAATTTTAACAAACGTAAAAAAAAGTGGCGATGAGGCGATGGAATACGCCTTATCGCTTCGCAGCGCAAACGTCATAGTATCGGCAGATCGGGCTTTAGGGATAAAAATGGCTATGCAAAATGGCGCGAATTTAATCTTGCTTGATGATGGATTTTCTAAATTTCAAATTGCCAAATTTGATATTTTGCTCCACTCGCGCCCCTTTTCGCACTCAAATTTGACCTTGCCAAGTGGGGCCTATCGATATCCAAAAAGCTTTGCAAAATTTGCGGATTTAATTA
>CAUTSW010000086.1:0-4368 GCA_963541085.1 uncultured Campylobacter sp. | reverse complement strand
CAGGATGCGAAATTTCGTATTTAGTTGATATGAGCGTTTGCAAACTAATTTTCGCAACGCTTAACCTCATCATATTCTAATAAGCTACCAAAATACGCTACAAATCGTGATTTTCTAGCCCTAAAATGCGCCATAAGTGAGCATTGGCTATCTTTAATAAATTTGCCGTTTTGTTTAAATAAGCCCAAAGATGGCGAGTAAAAAGGAAGCGATTTGGTGTTGGCAATTCAAAAAATTTAAATAAATACAAGCATTTTTCTTTTGCTTGTTTGACATCTATCGTGCACCTTTTGCCCAAAATAGTTAATAGATTTGCCCTTTTGGCTCAAAAATAAATCAATGATTTGTGGTTTTTTACGCCTTTTTTAGCTCAAAATAGCCAGTTGATTGGAGATTTTCTATTAAATTTGCCTATTTTTAAGCTTATTTGCCATTAAAATTTGACAATTTTAAATAAATCTTGCCTTAAAGTTGCACTAAATTTAACAATCTTTTTTATCTTTAAATTTTTGCTTTAATTTTATATTCATCGTCACAGCAAATAAAAGTTTATTAATTTTTTGATGTAAATCGATAATTTCAAAGCTAGAAACGCCGCTATTTCATTTCACAGCCAATATGAGCAAAAACTAATTCGTCTTGCGTTTAGTTAGCTTAATTGATGAAAAATATTCAAAATTCTTGATTTACTTTAGTTTATTCTAATTTGGCGATGTTATTTGTATTTGCGAGTTTACTCAAAAACCAAGATTTTATAATGTAACAAAATAAATTTTATCTATAATTAAAGTTTTTAAATTACACAAAGCGCTGATTAGACAAAATTTACAATATTTTTTAAAAGAGGCATTTTTTAGCCTTTAAAAACAGCAAATTTAACTAACAATTTTAATATCCCCAATGGTCACTGATTAAAAATTTTCATTGTTATGGTTTGTAATTTGCCATGCCTCAAAAAATAGCGATGATTTTGCAGCTTAAAACAAAATTATAATTTTAGCCAAATTTACAGTAGTTCTTAAAGGTAACAGCGGTTTGATATATCAAAAATTTAATTAAATTTTTAATTTAACCCAAGCAAAAATAGAAAATCGCTAGAAATTTAAAATCCTAGCGATCAAATTCTTAAACAAACAGATTATTTACACTCTCGTCGTGGTAAATTCGTCTGATCACTTCACCAAAAAGCGGCGCAACAGAGACGACTTTAATCTTTTCGCTAGGCTCTTTTAAAGGTATCGTATCAGTCACTACTAGCTCATCTAAAATGCTACCATTTATGCGCTCATACGCCGGTCCGCTAAGCACCGCATGAGAACAAAAAGCGCGCACAGAAACCGCGCCATTTTTCTTAAATGCATCAGCTGCTTTTACGATCGTCCCAGCAGTATCAATAATATCATCTATCAAAATTACGTCTTTTTCACGCACATCGCCGATGATATTCATAACCTCACTCTCATTTGCTTTTTCGCGACGTTTATCAACGATAACAAGGTCCAAATTTAAAGACTTCGCAAGTGCCCTAGCCCGCGCGACACCGCCTACATCTGGACTTGCGACAATCGGATTTTTAAGATTTTTATTTTTAATATACTCTTTAAAAGTGATAGAAGCGTATAAATTATCCACCGGGACATTAAAGAATCCTTGAATTTGTCCAGCGTGCAAATCCATCGTTACTACGCGCGAAACACCAGCTGTTTGCATCAAATCCGCAACTAATTTTGCTGTAATAGGCACGCGCGGGGCTGCTTTTCTATCCTGTCTAGCGTAGCCAAAATACGGCACAATCGCCGTAATCGACGAAGCAGAACTTCGCTTTAAAGCATCCGTTAAAATGAGAAGCTCCATCAAATTTATATTCGCTGGAGCACACGTAGGCTGGACGACAAAGACATCTTTTCCGCGCACACTCTCACCAAGCTGAACGCTAATCTCGCCATCACTAAAACGCTTAATTGAACACTCGCTAAGTGGCATCGAAAGATATTGTGAAATTTTCTTAGCAAATTCTAAATTCGCCGTCCCTGAAACTATTTTATAACCGCGCATATTTCCTGCCTTTTCCAAAAAATTTTTGCAATGATAGCCAAAAAATGGGCTAATTATGACCTATTTTTTAGCAAATCTCGAATTTCACTTAAAAGTTTAGTCTCATCGCTTGGTTCTTTTGTTGCTTCTTGCGCAACAGAGGCTTCTTCTTGCGATTTGTCTTGTTTTAGACGATTTATAGCTTTAATCACCAAAAATATACAAAACGCGATAATGGTAAAATCGATAATGGTCTGTATAAACATACCATAATTTATCGTCACTGCTGGGATATTTTCAATTTTAGAGCCTTAAAATCTACACCACTTGTTAAAACGCCAACAATAGGCATAATTACATCGCCAACAAGCGAGCTTACAATCTTACCAAACGCACCGCCGATCACCACGCCCACAGCCATATCGATGACATTTCCACGTACCGCAAATTCTTTGAATTCTTTGATAAAACTCATAATTTTCTCCTTTAAAAAAATGCCTGATTATAAACTCAAAAAGTTAATTTTTATTTCAGACAAATTTGCTTTATGTTAAAATCGCGCCAAATTTTTACCAATTTAAAGTCAATTTTAAAAGGACGCGCCGTGATTGCCTACATTTTTATTCTGATTTTTTACATCTTTTCTAGCGCATATTTTTCGTTAGCAGAGACTGCATTTACTTGTGTTAATCGTTACAAAATGCGCGCCCTAGCCCAAAACGGCAACATCTCCGCCAAACTTGTACTGAAAATTTTAGCCAAATTTGATCTAACCCTAATCGCGATTTTAATCGGCAACAACTTCGTAAATATCGGACTTTCATTCATCGCGACCTATCTATTTTTATCAGAATTTAGCGGCGTTATTGACGATGGGATTATTTTGCTTTTCTCATCAATCATAACGACAATTGTTGTTTATGCTTTTTGCGAGGCTTTACCAAAACAGCTTGGCAAGAAAATCCCAGAAAAATTAGCACTAAAAATCGCTTGGATTTTGCTCCCGTGATTTTTTATGCGATTTCAAATTTTATCACGCGCATTTTTAAAACTAGCATTGAACCAGAAATCACAAAAGATGACTTCAATCAAGCATTAGAAATTTCTGCTCAAAATGGGATTTTTGATGATGAAGAAAAGAGTGTGATTTTAAATTCGTTCTCATTTAGCGATAAGTGTGTTGGTGAAATTTTAATCCCGAAAAACAAGATGCAAATGATCGATTTAAACGGACTTTCGCACGAAAAATTATTAGAAATTTTAGAGCATTTTAAACACTCGCGTATCCCGCTTTTTTACGGCGAAACGGATAAAATCGTAGGAATTTTGCTAGTCAAAGTATTTTTACGTAAATTTTTAAAAAACCCAAACGTAAAAATAAACGAGTGCCTAGCAAAGCCTCTAATCGTGCCAAAAGAGCGCAAAATTGACGAGATTATCAGCAGTTTTCGTCGCCATAAAACGCAAATCGCTCTCGTTTATAATGGTAAAAATTTGCTTGGAATGGTGACAATTACGGATATTTTAGGGCAATTAGTCGGCAAAATTGATGAGAAAAAACATGAAAATTACGCAAATTTAAGATCAAAAGAGAGTTTAAATTTCGCTCAAAATTTAATCTATGAAGCAAATTTAAACCCAGCGGCGAGTTTAAATTTTAAAACAAATTTAAACCAGACAAAAATTTTCAACCAAATTTCTGCCAAATTTAACGGCGCAAATTGGCGCAAATTTTTAACCAAGCAGACCAAATTTTCTATTTTAAATCCAGAAATTTCAAGGCGCAAAAATGGACGTTAGACACACAATATATCTTGTTTTATTGATATTTTTTATACTTTGTTCTGGTTTTTTTTCTGCTGTGGATATGGCTTATTCAGCGGTAAAAAAATCGCGCCTAAGCAAAGCCTCCCAAAGCGATAAAAACGCAAAAATCGCCCTAAAACTAGCGCAAAATTACAATCAAACAATCGCGACGATACTCTTTGGCAACGATTTTGTAAATATTTTACTCTCATCGCTAGCCGCAATTTTAAGTAAAGACCTTTTAGAGCCCATTTTAGGGGAAGTTGCTTCATCTATTAGCTCTGGTGTGTTGCTATTTATTTTGCTACTTTTTGGCGAAATTTTGCCCAAAATTTTTGCTAAACGCCTATCGTTTGCGCTGTGTATTAAAAGTGCGAATTTGATAAACGCTCTTTATTACGCCTTTTTTATCATTATATATCCGATCTCAAATTTCACCGCAAAAATTGTAAATTTAATCATGCCAAATTTAAAAAATCAAGTCGCAACCGAAGATGAAATTCGCATAATGGCAGAAGATATTGCTAA
>CAUTSW010000085.1:0-4393 GCA_963541085.1 uncultured Campylobacter sp. | reverse complement strand
GGCACAAATAGTAGCGAAAGCGTAGATTATCCTGATTTTGGCAAAGCTTTAGCTGATGCTGTGGCACAAGATGAGCGAAATTTAGGCTTTTTGATGTGTGGAACGGGCATTGGCATCTCAATCTCAGCAAATCGCAACCCAAAAATTCGTTGCGCACTCTGCCACGACGTAACAACCGCCACTTTGGCACGAGAACACAACAACGCAAACGTCCTAGCATACGGAGGTAGAACGTGTGGCGCACTAATGATAGAAGAGATGATAAAAGCGTTTTTAAACACCGAATTTGCTGGTGGTCGCCACGCTAGACGTGTAGAAAAGCTATCAAATTTATAATAAAGGATCAAATTTGAAAGAGCTAAGCAATCAAGATAAAAAATATCTATTAGATAGTATCCGCATAATCAAAGATTTCCCAAAGCCAGGCATTGAATTTCGCGATATTACGACGCTTTTAAACGACAAAAATGCGTTTAAATTTCTCCTAGATCATCTTTGCGAGAGATATGAAAACTATAATCTAGATTTTATCGCTGGGATTGAGAGTCGCGGATTTATCTTTGGCGCGGCACTTTGCGCTAGATTAAATGTCCCATTTGTGCCGATTAGAAAACCTGGCAAACTCCCATACGTTACGCTTTCGCAAAAATATGCGCTTGAATATGGCGTTGATCAAATAGAAATTCACATAGACGCTTTTGATCGCGTAGAAAATGCAAAAGTCTTATTGATCGATGATTTAATCGCGACTGGAGGCACCGCAAAAGCCTCTATTGATTTGATAAATCAAACAAAAGCAAAGTGTATCGAGGCGTGTTTTATCATAAATTTAAAAGAGCTAAGAGGTCATGAAAAAATTTCATCTACAACGCCACTTTATAGCGTTTTGGAAGTTTAAAACATGGAAGAATTTCTAAAAAATTGGATGCTAAATTACCATCAATACGCGTATTTGATACTGTTTTTTTGGTGTATTTTAGAGGGCGAATTGGCACTTATTTTAGGTGGTATTTTAGCGCATAAAGGCTATATTGATATACGTTTGGCGATTTTTATTGCTGGGCTTGGCGCGTTTGTCGGGGATCAAATTTACTTTTATATCGGGCGTTATAATCAAAAATTTATCACGAAAAAACTTAGCTCTCAACGCTCGAAATTTGCCATCGCACACCTACTTTTGCAACGCTATGGCTGGATTTTGATCTTTTTGCAACGCTATTTATATGGATTTCGCACGATTATCCCGATGAGCATAGGCATCACACGCTACAACGCGCGAAAATTTGCTTTGATAAATCTCATTAGTGGTTGGTGCTGGGCGGCGATTACGATAGTTTTGGCGTGGTATTTTGGCGATGAAATTTGGAAATTTATCAGCATAATCGAGGAACACTGGTACTATTTTGTTCCGTTGGTTGTGGTGATTGTTTTTGGATTTTTTAGAATTTTAGGAAAGATCGAAAATAGAATTTTAACAAACAGAAAGGAAAGAAGATGAAATTTGAACTCACAGAAAAACATATAGACGAAATTTCAGCCGATTTTGAGGCGATTTTTATCGTCGGAGAGAATTTAAAACACAAATTTATCAAAGACGCAGATCAATTTGACTTTTATAATTACAAAGGCGATGGCATTTTAGTTTTGCCACAAAATCGCAGAATCTATGTCGGAATAAAAGCGTTAAAATACGACGCCGTGCGCCTAGGTGCGGCTAAAATTTGGAACGCGCTAAAATCATACAAAATCAAATCACTAAAAATCGGCGCATATATTTGCGGTTGCCAAAAGCTCTCATTTAGCGCATTGGTCGAGGGATTTGTGCTTGGAGCTTATGAATTTGATAAGTATAAATCAGTAAAAAATAGCGCGACTTTAGATGAAATTTACTTTTGCGCCGACGAATACAATGAACGCGAGCTAAAATTTGCCAAAATTCGTGACGGTATCAAAGAGGCACAAATTTTAGCCGATTTTACAAACTTCGCAAAAGATTGCGTAAACGAGATTCCAGAAATTTACACGCCGATCAAAATGGCAGATGATGCACGAAAATTAGCCGATGAAATTCCAAATTTGGAGTGCGAAATTTATGATGAAAATTTCTTGCGCGAACAAAATATGAACGCATTTTTAGCCGTAAATCGCTCATCTGCACTCCCGCCACGCCTAATTCATTTGCGCTATAAACCGCAGCAAAATGCACTCAAAAAAATCGCCCTTGTAGGCAAAGGCTTGACATACGATAGCGGTGGTCTTAGCTTAAAACCAAGCGATTATATGCTAACAATGAAAAGCGACAAAAGCGGCGCAATATCCGCGATGAGCATAATCGCAACAGCCGCTAAGCTAAATTTACCTTTTGAAATTCACGCTGTTTTAGGCGCGAGTGAAAACATGATAGGCGGAAACTCTTATAAGCCCGATGATGTCCTAATTTCGCGTTCAGGCGTGACAATCGAGGTGCGAAACACAGACGCTGAAGGACGGCTTGTTTTGGCTGATTGCTTAAGCTACGCGCAGGATTTAAACCCTGATTTAATAATAGATTTCGCCACTTTAACAGGTGCTTGCGTCGTTGGACTTGGCGAATTTACAAGTGCCATCATGGGAAATAACGAAAATCTAAAACGCGAATTTAAGGAGCTTAGCGCGCCAAGCGGAGAGCTTTTTACGATTTTAGAATTTAATGATTATTTGCGAGATTTAATAAAAAGCAATATCGCCGATGTTTCAAATACCGCCTCATCTCGCTATGGTGGCTCAATTACAGCTGGGCTATTTTTGGATAAATTTATAAAAGAAAATTTCAAAGATAAGTGGCTACACCTAGACATAGCCGGACCTGCATATTTAGAAAAAGCGTGGGGCTATAATCAAATCGGCGCAACAGGCGCGGCAATAAGAGCCGTAATCTACTATCTAAAAGCACTCGCAAAACCAAGCTGCGGTTGCGATAAAAAGGGCGCGTAATGGGACTTGCCGTAGGTATTGTGGGTCTGCCGAACGTAGGCAAATCAACCACTTTTAATGCACTAACAAAAGTCGCATCCGCGCAAGCTGCCAACTATCTATTTTGCACAATAGAGCCAAATCGCGCGATAGTTGGCGTGCCCGATCCTCGCCTAAATAACCTTGCAAAGATAGTAAATCCGCAAAAAATAGTCCAATCAAGCATAGAATTTGTAGATATAGCAGGGCTTGTAAAAGGCGCAAGCAAAGGCGAAGGGCTGGGAAATAAATTTCTTTCTAATATCCGCGAAACGGAGCTTATTTTGCATATTGTGCGCTGTTTTGATGATGAAAATATCACTCACGTAGATGGGCGCGTAGATCCCGTGCGCGATATTGAGGTTATCACAACTGAGCTGATTTTAGCCGATATTGAGCAACTAACGCGCAAAATCGAACGACTAACGCGCGAAGCAAGAGCTAATGCAAAAGGCGCAAAAGAGACGCTAAATTTGGCAAATGAGCTTTTAGAGCATCTAAATAATGGAAAAGACGCGCGCAGTTTTGAGAAATTTGATGATGAAATTTTTACAAATTTAAACAAAGAGTTGCGATTGCTATCAGCAAAAGAGATGATTTTTGTGGCGAATGTCGATGAAGAAAATCTTAGCGCAGATAATGATTATGTTCGCGCGGTGCGAGATTATGCGATTTCGCACGGAGCAGAAGTGATTAAAATTTGCGCAAAAATAGAAGAGGAGCTAATCGGCTTGAGTGATGATGAGGCACTTGAGATGCTAGAGAGCTTAGGTGTGGCGCAAAGCGGGCTTGATTTGATTATCCAAATTTCGTTTAAAAAGCTAAATTTGATGAGCTATTTTACAGCTGGCGTGCAAGAGGTCCGCGCATGGACGATACCTGTTGGCACAAAAGCCCCGCGCGCAGCAGCTGCGATACATAATGATTTTGAGAAAGGCTTTATTAAAGCTGAGGTCATTTCGTATGCGGATTTTATCGCTTGTGGTGGTGAAAGTGGCGCAAAAGAGGCTGGAAAATTGCGCCTAGAGGGCAAAGATTATATCGTCGCAGATGGCGATGTGATGCACTTTAGATTTAATGTGTAAAAACTAAATTTTTGGCGCGGTTTTGTGATGATTTGACAAAACCGACGCCAACTTTCAAACAAAATTTTATGAAAATTTGGGCTGTTATTTGCCATTAGCAGTTTTGTGAAATTTATCTTTCTTAATGAAAAATATCTTTCAGATTTGCTTTAAAATTTGCAAAATAGCGATATCACATGATAAAAAACAATCGTAGCCAACTCCCATTTATGCGAGTAAATAGCCCGTGATAAATTTTAGTTCCAATGCTAAAAGTTACAACAAAATTTTTAGGAGTAAATTTGCAAAATAACGCCTTTAAAACGCTAAAGAGCATA
>CAUTSW010000084.1:0-4411 GCA_963541085.1 uncultured Campylobacter sp. | reverse complement strand
AAAAGTGGTGTCCTGCGTTGGATTCGAACCAACGACCCCCTCCTTAAAAGGGAGATGCTCTACCTACTGAGCTAGCAAGACATAAGATAAAAAAGTGGCGCGACGGATGGGGCTCGAACCCACGACCTCCGCCGTGACAGGGCGGCATTCTAACCAGCTGAACTACCGTCGCACCTAAGAAGTGGTGGTCGCTATAAGACTCGAACTTATGACATCCACCTTGTAAGGGTGGCGCTCTACCAACTGAGCTAAGCGACCAAAATTCTTTAAATAAAGACGGCGATTATATATGCTTATTCATAAAATTTGGCTTAAAATTTGGGTAAAATTTTAATTAAATATAAACAAAACATTTTGATTATTTAAAATTTGTTTTATTTTTGAAGTATTACTCGCCAAAGTTGTGGCTATTTATTATATTTGCAATGAAAATTTAAATAAATTAAGATAAAAAGTGCAAGAAATTTAAAAAATATATTTACAAAAGTAAATTTTTAAACAAAAATAAATCGCACTGGGTTTTGAAAAACTCAACAAATTATCTAAAAAATCAAATTTCTAGAAAAATCACAAAATTTAGCCCAAAATTTCAGGCTAAATTTCATAAAAAAGCAAATTTCAACTCTCGTTTAAAAGCTTTGAAATCAAAATATCGCTGTGGTCGGCATGTTTTTTGAGATTGTTATAAAGTTTGTTGTAATAGGTCTCAAAAATAGCGTGATTATTTATCGGCGCATTTTCGCTAGGCTCGATTTTGTGGTATTCGCCATCGTTTTTCAACTCAAAAGACAGTTGATTATCGCTGATTTGAAGCTCTAAAATATCTAGCAATTTCGCCTTTAATGTATCACTAAAAATCGGCGTCATCAGCTCCAATCTGCGCTCTAAATTTCGAGGCATCCAATCCGCTGAAGCGATATAAAGCTGTGGCGTAGCGTGTTTAAAATAAAAAATTCGCGCGTGTTCTAGATATTTTCCAATAATCGAAATCACGCGAATATTATCGCTCATTCCGCTAATTCCAGGGCGCAAACAACAAATCCCGCGCACGATCAAATCGATTTTCACCCCAGCCGCACTCGCCTCACAAAGTGCCTTTATCATATCGCTATCAACAAGGGCGTTCATTTTGGCGATTATGCGACCATTTTCGCCCATTTTTGTCTCCTCGCGAATCATCTGCAAAAGACGCTCTTTTATCTGCATCGGCGACATCGAAAGCGTTTGCAAACGGCGATTTTTATTGTAGCCTGAGAGAATATTAAAGAAATTTGTCGTGTCTTTTACAAAACGTTCATCACTGGTAAAAAAGCTAATATCGGTGTAAATTTTCGCGCTGTTGCCATTATAATTACCAGTGCCAAGGTGCATATAAAATTTGAGTTTATCGCCGTTTTTACGGATAATTTGCGTAACTTTTGCATGCACTTTAAAGCCAGCGATACCATAAATAACGTGCGCGCCCGCATCTTCTAGTGATTTTGCCCAGTGGAGATTGTTTTCTTCATCAAAACGCGCCTTTAGCTCGACCATTACGGTTACTTGTTTGCCATCGCTTGCGGCATCAATTAGCGCGCCAACTATCGGCGAATTTTTCTCTACGCGATAAAGCGTCATGCGAATAGATATGACTTTTGGGTCTTTGGCGGCCTCTTTTATGAGTTGCGTTACGGGATCAAAGCTTTCATATGGGTGAAAAACCAGTGCCTCTTCTTTATCGATCGCATCAAACATCGACGTATTTTCGCCAAATGGCGGAAGTGTGTGTGGCGTATATGGCGGTAGAGCTAAATTTAAAAATGTCTTATTGCTAACCACCTCCCAAAGCGCATCTAGCGCAGTCGGAATCGAATAATGATAAATATCGCGGTAGAAAATTTTAAGGTGCGCATTTAAAAAATCAAGAAGTTCTGGATCGGTGTCTTTTTGGATTTGCAAACGCACAAACGCACCTTTTCTACGCAATTTTAGCCCTTGTTCTAAAATCATCATAAAATCATCGGCTTCCTCTTCTTCGATGATAATATCAGCGTTGCGAGTTACGCGAAATGCCGCCGCTGAGATTAGCTTATAACCTGGGAAAATCTCTTCTGCGTGGCGATGAACGATCGTAGAAATCGGCACGTAAGTATTGTCTGAAATTTTGACAAATCGTGGTAAAACGCGCGAAATTCTGATGATGCCAAATTTGATATTTTCCAGATTATTCTCATCGCAAAGCTTAACGGCAAGACCAAAGCTAAGGTTATTTAGATGTGGAAATGGGTGTGTAGCATCTACTGCTATTGGCACAATCACAGGCAAAATATTCGAGAAAAAAAACTCATCAGTTGCTACTTTTTCGTCATTATTTAGCGATTCATAAGGCTTGATAAAAAAATTCTCTTTTGCTAAATCATTGATTATTTGTTTGTAATAACTCTCTAATTTTTCAAGTTCACGCGAAATATAGGCGCGAATTTCGCGAAGCTGATCAAGCGGCGTCATCTCATCATTTCCACTTGCGATAACTCCTGCTGCTAAAAGCTGTTTAAGCCCAGCGACACGAATCATATAAAACTCATCTAAATTTGTCGAATAAATAGCGATAAATTTGAGTTTTTCTAATAATGGAAGTTTTTTTTCACATTGCGATAAAACGCGACTATTAAAGCGTAGCCATGAGAGCTCACGATTGATAAAAATATTTCGATTTTCTTGCATTTTCACTCCTTTGTTAGGCGAAATTATAGCCAAATAATCGGCGTAAATTTGATGAAATTGAGGTTTAAAAAATCTTTTAATTTTCGCTCAATTTATTGAAAATTTTTATAGTTTGAGTCATTTGAGTTTATTATTATTTGCGAGGTTTGCTACTGGTGATTTTACCTAATTGTATGTAAGGTGAAATTTTAAAGTCGCAATTTAAAAAAAAGTTAGTATAATCCAAAGAAAAAAGGATTTTAAAATGCAAACTACGAGATTTTCGTTTGAACTTCCAAATGATGAAAAAGATTTGATTGATATAGCAAATTTATTAGTGCAAAAAGCAAAGGAAATAAAGACCAAGTTTGCATATAAATCAAATCAAAAAACAGATAGACTAGAACGTTTAAATAAAATTATAAGCTTAGTAGACGACGATATTAGCAATGAAGAAATAGATAAAATCAGAGCCAAAAGATATGAGAAATAAAATATTTTTAGATACGAATATATTGCTTGATTTGCTTTTTAAACAAAGAATTTACGCAAAAAATAGCGTAAAAATAGTTAGCGATTTTGTTTTAAAAGATTATTTATTCGTGATAGATAGTCTTAGTCTAGCGACAATATTTTACATAGGTTGTGAGAAAAATAAAGTGTGGGAAGCTACAAAAGAGTTTATAAAAAATATAATTTACGATGATGATTTATGGGAAATTTACTACTTAAATCATATGGAAAATAGAGAAATTTTGAATTTTATGGATATGCATTTTGGTAGCGACTACGAAGACTTACATCAATATATTTGTGCTAAAAATAGCGGTTGCGAAGCTATAATAACAAACGACAAAAATTTCCCAGAGATTGATATAAAGCTCATAAGAACCGATGAAATTTAAAATATTTTTGATGAAATTTCACTATTTTAATCGTTGTTAAATTTAGATATAAAAAATCCCAGGTTTCCCTGGGATTGAAAACATTCTAGTCGAGATTTAAAGTAAAATTACCGACTTTATTCTCTTTTGCCAATTTTTCGACTCTATCAAGTACATATTTGATCTCATGATATTCTGATGAAATTCTAGCGTCATCTATTTTCTTATCTGCATAGTTATACATTGTTAGAATTTGACGACCACTAAATATTTTATCATTAATCAATTTATACAAATCCTCGCGTTATCTACTTTTGCAATCTATGAGTATTTTTGCGTACTCACGTGGCGTTACTATATGAGGCATCAGCTATTTTTTTCCACCGCTACCGCCAAGTCTGATCGGGCTAGATTCGGTGATCTTTTTAACAGCCGATTGTGGACACCCTTGCAAGCTGCATTAGTTGCACCTTTTTGTACTGCTTTTACTTCCAAAACAGGGACTTTATCTCCATTCAAATCAGCTGTTACACCTTTGGTGTTCCTTCTTTTTTGTATTTAAAATTGACGCATGCTACTTTCTTTACTAACAAATTACTGCTCTCATCCAGTGGGACATTTGTTATAGTATTTAAATTTGTACCATCTGCAATAGTTCCTTGTGCTGTGTAGTAACTAGTGATATCAGTAACCGCTGTGGCAACATTTGTCGCTGCTTTTGAAATCTCTGCATCATCTCTTGTTGCTGCTAGTCTTGGGATAGCAACTGCTGCTAAAATACCTAAAATTACGATCACGAAGATCAACTCGATCATAGTAAAACCTTTTCTCATGGTTTACTCCTT
>CAUTSW010000083.1:0-4437 GCA_963541085.1 uncultured Campylobacter sp. | reverse complement strand
TAAATCATCAGCAAAAATAGGACTCATAAACAGACATAAAACTAAAAAAAACAGGCTTTTTTTCATCTTTTATCCTTTTAAAATTTAAAAATTTAAAACGGGCAATTTTATCACAATTTGGGCGCAAAATTAGCAAAATATTACTTTTTTTATTTTTGTTAAATCTTGTATAAAAACATCTTTCATACTTGGGTTTTTTGCTATAAAATTTAGGCTAAAAAGTGGCATTACAAAGCTATTTTGGCGTCTAAAAATAGATCCATGTGATACTGCTACTGGTGGCAATGATGGCAAAATTACTCGTGAAGCCACTTCGCCAAAAGTAAGAATAATTTTAGGCGATATTTTTTCGATTTCATCGAATAAAAACGGGGTGCATTTTAATAAGTCTATGCGAGATATATCGCCTTTGTTAAAACATTTTACAACAAATGTCACATAAATATCACTCTCATTAAATTCACACTCATCTATCAGCGTTTTTATCAGCTCTTTTCCTAAATTTCCATTCATTGGAGTGCCAATTTCATCATCTACTAGCATTGGATTTTTAAGGACAAGTAAAATTTTTGCACTCTCTTTTTTATCAAAAACAACATTTTTTCTACTTTTTGATAAATTACAAAGTTGGCACGATTTTAAGCAGTTATGAAGCTCTTTTATGTTGGTAAAATCATCTAATTTTGCCATGTCTAAAAAACTATCATCAACATAACGTTTCCCTATTGCTTTATCAAAATGTAACGCTTTTATTACTGGTTTCAAATTTTTACTCCAAAATTTGCATTTTTTGCTATAAAACCGCGGTCAAACCCAGCTAAATCTTTGTAAAATTTGGCTGCAAAATCGCATTTTTTTAGCTCTAAATCTAAGCTATTTTTTTGATCAAATCCCATTTTGCGCTTAAATTTACTATTTTTTTTAAAATTTCATCACCAAATTTGCCGCCAAATAATGCAATGTGTGGCTCTTTTAAAACGCTTAAATCAAGCGGATAATCGCGCGCGATATATGGTGGATTTGAGACAATAATGTCGAAATTTTCGTTTACATTGCTTAATAAATCGCTTTTTAAAAACGTAATCTTTGCGCCAAATTTTGACGCATTTTTTTGCGCTAGAATTAACGCTTTTTCGCTGATATCTAGTGCCGTAATTTGCGCTGATGGTAATAAAAGTTTCAAACAAATCGCGATTATTCCGCTTCCGCAACCAATTTCGCAGATTTTTATAGGCTGATTTTTTTTGTTTGATTGTGTTTGATTTTGTAAAATTGCGCTTGAAATTTCTAAGTTTTGTCTTATTTTATCGCAAAATTCATCGCGTAAATTTGTCACGATAATTTCATTTAAATTTGGCTCTTTATTATCCATTAAATTTAGAGCGATTTGTGCTGTTTTTTCAACTAAAATTTCCGTCTCTTCGCGCGGGATTAGCGCACTTTCGTCAACATAAAAATCAAGCCCAAAAAACTCCGCGCGATTTGTTAGATACGCTAGTGGTTCGCCGTTTTTAAATCGTGCTAAAAGTTTGCAAAACTCATCAAAATGTGCAAAATCACACTCTAAATTTGCGTAAATTTCATCAAATTTAATACCGCTTAAATAGCTGATTAATTCGCGTTTTGCGTAAGAATTTCCATCGATTTTAAGCACATCTTTAATTTTCATCTAAATTTTCCGTTTGCGCGCTGGGTTTAAAATCTGATCTATTTTCAAGCTCTTTTATGCGTTCAAAAAGTGTTGGATGAGAGTGATAAATCGCGCTGTATAGGGGATGCGCGATAGGAAAAGCTAAATTTTGGGTGCCTAGTTTTTTTAGAGCGCTTATCATTTGCGTGGCATTTTTTATATCTGCGCCAAACTCATCCGCACCAAATTCGTGCTCCCTAGAAAAGTAAGAGATAATAGGCTGAAAAATCGCGCTTAAAATCGGCGAAAACATCAATAAAATTAGCATCGTAGTAGCACCATTTTGCTCTAAATTTAACGCCTCAAATATGCTTGCAGGAATGTTGCCAAACACCGCAAACAGCGCAAACAGCACAAAAAACATCAAAACTAAATTTTTAAAAATATCGCCATGTTTAAAGTGCCCTAGCTCATGCCCTAAAACGGCTAAAATTTCATCAATGCTTAGCTTTTTAATCAAAGTATCAAAAAGCACGACGCGTTTTGTTGCGCCAAATCCACCAAAATAGGCGTTTAAACGCGTGTCGCGACGGCTTGCGTCGATGATGAAAACACCGCTACTTTTAAACCCAGCGTGCGCTAAAATCGCCTCAATTTGCGATTTTAATTCGCCATTTTCTAACGGTGACATCTTGTTAAAAAGTGGCGCGATGAGTGTTGGATAGATTAAATTTACGCCCAAAATCACAACAAAACTGAGTAAAAATCCCACAATCCACCAAAATTTTCCTAAAAATTCAAAACAAGAAATAAGCAAAAAAATCAACAAAAATCCAAAAATTAGCGTCAAAATGAGCGATTTTATCGAATCTGTGATGAAAATTTTCGCTGTTGTGTTTGAAAAACCGAGCTTTTTATCTTTCACAAAAGTTTCATAAACACTAAGTGGCAATGCAAAAATCGCACCTATAATAATGTAAGAGAGCACGAAAATCGCGCCGCTTGCGATCTTGTTTGTATCAAAAAGCGACGCGAGTGTGCCAAGTCCGAAAAAAATCCAAAATAAAAAGATAAAAAACGAGTATAAATTTGAAAAAATTTCAAATTTTTCGTTTATTATGGCGGCATCGCCGGCTTTTTCGTATTCGATTTGGTCTAAAATCACAGCTTTTCGCCCTAAATTTTCGCGTACAAATTTGATTTGAAGTGCCGATAAAATGAGCTTGTAAAGCGTGTAAAATGCCATTAAAGTGATTAAAAATATTAACATTGTCTCCCCAAAATTTCAAAATTTTTGTCGTATTCTAGCGGGTTTTTAAAAAATCAGCTTAAAATCGCTCTAAAATTTCTCTATTTTTCATCAAATTTTGCGCCAAATTTTAAAACCCAGCGCGAGTTTTGCTTTTAAAAATTTACTCTAAAATTTACTTGCGCCAATATTGCAAACGCAAGAGTAAATTTTATCAATTGGAGCAAAATCGCGCTATATCTACTAAAGAATATAAAAAGCTAGATATAAAACTGCCCAATTTAAACAAAACAAAACATAGCGGCTAAGAGAATTTTGGCGAAATTTAAAATAATTAGCGCGATGTTTTCAAGCTTTTATGAAGTTTTAAATTTTTGCAAATTTGATCTATTTTTAATTACGAGCAAACGTCTGCAAACTGCGCTTTGGTGGGCATTTTTTAAAATCGCGATTTTGTGCGCTTTGGTTTTAATAAAAAATTCCGCCAAATTTGAGTTGATAAAAACAAAGTTTTAAGTAAAGTAAATTCAAAGAAATTGTGAAATATAAAATTTAAAGATATAAAAGACCGCTAAATTTAGCGCAATTTCAAGGCAGAATTTATTTAAATTTGCAAATTTTAATGATAAATGAGCGCGAAAAACCTTAATTGATGAGTTGTTTAAGCCAAACAATAAGTGCGTAATATCGCGCGAAAAACTCGTATTTGCTAATGCTAAAATTTGTTTGTTTTGCCATTCATTGCTTTTTATTTTGGCTTATTTAAGTGCTATTTGTGATAATTAAAACGCGAGTTAATTCTCATTTAGCTGGTATTTAAAGCTAGAAGCCACGATTTATAGCGATAATTAAAAGCTTAAAATGAATTCCAAACCACTTCTAAATAAATTTACGCCCCCATGCTAAATACAAACTAGCTAAATTTATGCATAGAAAGATAAATTTTATTGCACTAAAAGAGTGCAAATTTGGATTTAAAGCTAGTAAAATCGATGAGAAAATCCGCTTGATTTGCGTTAAGAGTGAGTTTTTAAAATTTGAGTTTCAAATATCATTTAATAAAAAATTTAATTTTTCACTCAACTTAGCCCTAAACCTAAGCAATCAAACCCCAGCTCTTAAAGCCATTTCGATATTTTCCATTAGCCCTAGTTTAAACGTCTCATTTGTCGCAAAAAGCTTATAAAGCTCAAGCTCTTTTTTTCTTTCGTTGTTTATCACTTCGTCTATTATTTTAGCGATGGCAAGTTTTTTGTTGATCTCATCTGTGTTTTTCTCGTAGTTTTGCTCAAAATCTTTATGCGCTTTTACTTTATCCATAATGTGTATAAATTTAGCCCTTTGTTCTTCTGGTGTAGCGTCCCAGCCCTTAAACCACCTCTCGTTAAAATTTTTTATTATCTCATCTAGCGGATCTTTTTTCTCTTCATCGGCGTGAGCGCCCCTTAAATTTGGATTTTGCGGATCTAGCTGTGCCTCGATTGGATCTAGCTTGATTTTTGCGCCAAGTCTTACCCTTTCTAGTCCATATGTAGAAAGATCGACCGCGTTTAAAAGC
>CAUTSW010000082.1:0-4521 GCA_963541085.1 uncultured Campylobacter sp. | reverse complement strand
ATAGAAAATGCCGTTTTGTTGTTGCTTAGCATTAATACGTCAATGTTTTTAAAATAGCGAATGATTTTGCACAAATCGAGAAAATTTTATTAAATAAATATAGGCCGGATTTAGTGATTTTGCCAGGATTTATTTTAAAAGATAAACAAAATATAAAGTTTATCAAACAGCACCAAAACAGTGAAAATTTCGCCATAATCATCGACAATCCTAACACCCAAATTTTAGATAAAATCCGCATTTTTAGGATAAATTTGCCATTTGTAAATGACGAAATCGAGATACTTTTAATGCTAATTATTGACATCGCAAACGGCAAAAATATAGATGAATAAAGGAGAAAAAATGGACTGCGCGGAGTATTATATCGGCGATTTATCGTGGGTGATAGATTATGAATTGCGCGAAGAGATATTGCGGATTAGTGGATATAAAAGCGGGATTTTTTCACTCACAGGTAATTTTAATGGCAAAAATTTAATCAATAAAAAAGTAGCTGTTAAATTTGGCGAAATTGTCGATTTTAGCGATAATTTTGGCTTTACATACAATATAAATAGCGAAATTTTTGGTGTGTTGGAGTCTGATTTGATTGATGAAAATTTACTAGACGAGAGAATTTTAAAGATAAAAGATGGATTTTTATATAACAAATTTAGCGCGGAAAAACTAGCAAAAATAGTCAAATTAAATACCGATTTAAAGATAAAAATCGAACCAAATTTCATGCAAATAGGCGAAATTTGTGTCAAATTTTAAACTAAATTTTTTACAAGGAGCAAAAAAATAATGTCAAATATCTTAATCATCGGAGCAGGTGGAGTTAGCCAAGTCGCAACCGTAAAATGTGCGATGAACTCGGACGTTTTTACAAATATCACCCTAGCAAGCCGCACAAAAAGCAAGTGCGACGCGATCGCTAAATTTATAAAAGATCGCCTTGGCGTGCAGATAAACACCGCGCAGATCGACGCTGACGACACAGCAGCTGTGGTAGAGCTTATCTGCTTCTAAACGTCGCGCTGCCATACTTAGAAGAGTATCTAAAAAGCTACGCAGACGATGAGTTTGCCAAGATGCTAGCAAGCTCTATAAAAGAGGGCACGCTAAAGATAGAGCCCTAGTTAAGCTCCTTTAGCCCCTTCTTTGCGCGCTCCAAAAGACCCTGCGCACGATGGTTTTGCTCCTTGCCTTTTAAAATTTCAAGCACTTCTTTGTAGTTTTTGGCGGCTTGATCTTTTCCATCAAGCTTTGCTAGGTCGTTAGCGACCTCTATTAAAAGCTCTGATCGCACAAGCTCGTTATTGCTTAGATCTGGCGTGATATCAAGTAAATTTAACGCTAAAATGTGGTTTTCGTAGGCTTTTGCAAAGTCATTTTTCATGTAGTAGGTGCTGCCGATGGACTTTATGCAAAGCAGCTCGTCACGCATCGGCGTATTTGAGTTGGTGTCATAAATTTTTTGAGCTTCATAAAAGCTAGCAAGCGCCTCGTCGTATTTGCCTAGCGCCTTTTTTGCTGCGCCTATGTTTTGATAAGAGCGAGCTAGTAGCAGTTTGTCACTAACGTTTGCCGCGAGCTCAAGCGCTCTTTGTGAGAGCTCCAGTGCCTTTTGTGGCTCTTTATTTACTAGGCAAATGCTGGCGCCATTTATGAGCGAAGTGATCGCCTGCTCGGTGTTGCCCTCTTTTAAGCAGACATCAGTCGCTTGCTCGGCTAAATTTATAGCGCGAGCTAAATTTCTATCACTTTTATAAAACTCATTTACGCTTTCTTGCACTAGCTCGTCGCAGCTACTTGCAAAGAGGCAAATAGGCGCTAAAAATGGCAAAATTTTTTTCATATCTTTCCTTTAAATTTTTGGCTTATTTTGCATTTTAAATCGAGAAATTTATATTAACTTTGCTAAAATCAACAAATATTCGTTTTTATAAAGGAGAACGTATGGCTAATTTTACGAAGTATATAAAGCAGGATAAAAATAATACAATAATAGACCCAAGTAAAATTTTTGCGTCATTACCACAAAAACATTATCAATATTTACGTACTCCACAAAATGATGTTATTGAAAAATGGTTTAAGCGAAGAGACGAGAGTGCAGTAATTATAAAAATGAATACTGGAAGCGGTAAAACATTAGCAGGCCTTCTTATATTAGAAAGCTGTCTAAGAGAAAAAAAAGGACCTTGCGTATATGTGGTGCCTGACAAATACCTTATAGAACAAGTTAAAAAAGAAGCTGACTTGCTAGGTATCAATACAACTACCGATAAGCAATCAATAGAATTTGAAACTTCAAAAAAAATCTTAATATGCAATATATATGAACTATTTAATGGACAAAGTAAATTTGGAGTCGGGAAATCAGAAATTGAAATTGGAAGTGTAGTTATAGATGATGCGCACGCTTGTATAGATATTATAAACAAACAATTTACTATAACGATTAATCAAGAAGATAATAAAAATTTATATAATCAAATTTTTAGACTTTTCATTAATGATATTAGAAACCAAAGCCAATCATTAGCAACAAAACTCGAATTGAATGAACCAAATACAATAGGGCTTGTTCCTTTCTGGAATTGGCATGACAAGCATCAAGAGGCTTTTAAATTTATAATAGAGAATGGGGATGATAATTTAAAGAAATTTAATTTGAAATTGATAGAAAGAAATTTTGAATTATGTAGATGTGTGATTAGTTCAGATAGAATCGAAATAACTCCTCATGTTATTCCTGTACAAGAATTTGTATCTTTTGAAAATGCCAAGCGCAAGATTTTTATGACCGCAACACTCGTCGATGATAGCATATTATCAACCCATTTTAATATAAGCGAGGAATATTTAAACAAACCAATTACTCCAAAAATGGTGAACGATATTGGAGAACGTCTTATTCTTGCTCCACATGTGATAAATCCAGACGTAACAACAGAAGATATCCAAGAAATGTTGCAAAATTTAGTTAATGAATTAGGATGCAACATATCAATAATTTCACCATCTTTTCAAAAGAGTAGTGTCTGGAAATATATAGCAACCAATATGGCGGATAAAGATAATATCATAGAATGCATCAATGAACTTAGGGATAAAAAATCAAGTGGTAATATTGTTGTTTTTACAAATAGATATGATGGTATAGACTTACCAAATGATGCTTGTAGAATTTTGGTAATAGATGGATTACCGAATGCTCGAACACTAATAGATCAGCTAAATGAAGGATATTTACAAGGAGACGACGATAAAATTTTAAACCAAAAAATACAAAAAATTGAACAAGGAATGGGTAGGGGAATAAGATCAAATTCTGATTATTGCATCGTATTGTTACTTGGGTATGATTTAGCAAGAATAACTGCAAAGCATAAAGATAAATTTTCAGAGGCAACAAAACAACAGTTTGAATTATCAGAAGAGGTAATGGAAGATTGTAAAAACATAGAGGATATACAAACAACCATTGTACAAGTATTGCAAAGAGATGAGGATTGGATACAAGCACATAATGATAGAATTTTAAATATAGAATTTAAAGTAAACAGCTTGAATATATTTTCTATTGAATTACGAAAAGCTTATAACTTTGCTATTAATAAAAACTATAAAGCAGCACAAGAGATTTTAGAAAATTATATAAACAAGCTACCTCAGGATAACAAAATTTTTATAGGCTACACAAAACAGATTCTTGCAGAATATACAAATTTTATCGATCGAAACAAGGCACAAGAAATTTTAAAATCTGCCTGCAATCTAAATAATCAAATTTTAAAGCCGATCAATGGAATAGAATATAATAAAATTTCTCAGCAAAAAAGCCAGGTAGACAATATAACTAATTATATATCTGATTTTACAAACACAAATGAATTAATAATAGAGGTTGAGGAAATTTTATCTCATCTAAATTTTATAAAAGATACCTATGATAAATTTGAAGATTCAATTAAAAAAATAGGTTCACTATTGGGCTTTTATTCACAGCGGCCTGATAAAGAGTATAAATGCGGTCCCGACAATTTTTGGGCAATTGATAATAAATATTTCATAATAGAATGTAAAAATGGTGTCACAACGGACACTATTTCGAAAAGTGATGTAGAACAAATAACCTCGTCTGTTAGCTGGTTTAATCAAACTTATCATATTGAAGATAAAAATAGATTTTTCCCTATTTTAATTCATCCAAGCAATAAAATATCACAAGATGCATTTTCTAATGAAAAAATAAGAGTTATGACAGATAAAAACCTGCAAAATTTCAAGGAAAATATTAGATGGTTTTTTAGTTCAATAAAAAACAAATCGAGCGATAATAAAGCTATTGATAAACAGCTAAAACACTATAAGCTAGAACCAATTTTAATAATTGAGAATTACACAGAAGATTACAAAAAATAATTTTAAGGAGCAAAACAATGTCAAATATCTTAATCATCGGAGCAGGTGGAGTTAGCCAAGTCGCAACCGTAAAATGTGCGATGAACTCGGACGTTTTTACAAATA
>CAUTSW010000081.1:0-4684 GCA_963541085.1 uncultured Campylobacter sp. | reverse complement strand
GCAAAAATGTTAAATAAATTTTTGTGCTTACAAAGCATACAAAACCCGCAAAATAATTGGCGATAAAAAACAGAGCATTTTGCACTAAATCACTAAAAATTTAGTGCAAATTCAATTCTGCTTTTGACTAAAAATAAATTTTTAGTTTTTAAAATTTAATCTCCCAGTTAAATTTAAAATTCCTCTTTGGCGCGTAAAATCTGCCTATGCCTTGCCCTGTGTTTTGATCTATTAAATTTGTTGTACCAAATGGTCTAATTGAGCGTAGATTATCCCAGCTGGCATATTTTTGATTTGTGATGTTATAAACACCAAAGCTAAAATTGAAATTCTTATTAGGATTATAATAAGCCACAGCATCTAAAACACTATAAGTTTTATTTCGCCAAGCCCACGAGCTATCTGTTACATCTTTTCCATTGACTTTTTTAGCTTCTCTTGGCTTTAGAGCACCAGTGTTAGGATTTTTAGCTTCTGGATCTGCTACTTGATCTCTCCAATATGAGTTATAGGTATCTTTTGCTTTTTTGGCGGCTACTGTTGTTAAAAATAAATCTATACCAAATTTATCATTAGGAGCCGAATATCCCAAACTAAACACGTGCGTATCAGGCTGAATCGCATTCATCGGTCGCCAACCTTGCCAAGTGTGCTTGCCATAATAATTTTCCCATTGTTCTTGAGCTAAAATCCGTCCTTTTTGGTGAGTAAATTTATACCCCGCCTTAAAACCATCTAATTTATCTGAAATTTCGCCAAGTTCAAGCAAGGAGGCTATTTCAAATCCTTTCGCCTTAGCCTTATTTAGATTTACAACCTGATATGCAGGATAAGGTCTGTAATGTTTTTCTACTATCTTTGGACCAATATATGTCAGTTCTATAAAATCATTATATTTTGTATCAAATACATTTAAAGTTATGAAGCTTTTATTTTTATAAAAAGTAAAAGCTATCTCTTTTGTTTTTGAAATTTCTGGTTTTAAATTTGCATTTGGCACAAGCGCAAAGCTAGGATGTTTAAACGTCATATAAAGCTCATCAGGTGTTGGAGCACGAAATGAATTTGCATATTTAAATTGTAATCGCATAAAATCCAAA
The DNA here is from genome assembly GCA_963541085.1 of uncultured Campylobacter sp. GTDB lineage: Bacteria > Campylobacterota > Campylobacteria > Campylobacterales > Campylobacteraceae > Campylobacter_B. The sequence goes on along the minus strand of CAUTSW010000081.1, from coordinate 3,584 downwards.
GGGTCTAAATTTATTCCTACATTATATGAATTTCCTTTGTAATTTTTAGGTCTAGTAAGGATTTCTAAATTTTCTTTTAAATTTTTAATGCATCCTGGAGTATTCCACCCCCCACCTTGCCAACTAGGCAAGTATGGCTTACAATCATCATCTAATGGTTTAAATACTCCACCTATCAAACCTGGTGGGACTTCTGGATAGCCTGTATATTTTGGCGTCATTCTGATATTATCACGCCTAAATCCCAAATCTAAACCGAGCCAACTTGTAGCCTGAATTTCATCGCCTATATAAAAATGTTTTGTTGTTGTCTCAACAGGAATAAGATATGTAGAGTAAGTTGCATCTGGTATTTTTTTAGTATATCCATCCATAAAATAACCAGGTTTTGGTTTTCCATTTCCATCTTTGGGTACAAATATATCTTTCCACCATTGAATATTGTAATATCCATAACTATCTTTAATAACCATAGATTTTTTTGTTTTATCATATCCTCCACCATATTTTAAAGAGTGTTCAGTAGAAAACAGATTAAATTCTTTATCAAAGTCAAAATTTAGCTGTTTTGTATCGGTATTCAAATCTCTATCCCATATAAGTCCCTGATGTCTTCCACTAGAATTTGGCGTTATATAGCTAAATTCGTTTAGTACCTTTTTATCTACATATTTTTTACACTCCCAATTGTTATCGAGTTCAGTGCATTCTTTCTCAAAATGGTAATCCGAATCTTTTGGTTTAAGAACTCCATATTCTTTGCCATCAAATATTTTTTTCTCTATTTCTCTTTCTTCTATAGTTTTTACTTCTTTGCCATCTTTATCTTTCGATGTCATTAAAACGCGAAATTTCTTGTTATCACATCCACCACTTAATTTTGAACAGTCTAAATATGCATAATCACTTCTTGCTCCCCATGATTTTAATAATTCTGTTTGTTTGCCTTTACTATCAAGAATAGCCCAATCATCGTAATAATAGCCACCTATTCCTTCGATTTTTCCGTATTTTACATCTTCAAGCGGTTTGCCATATTTATCCACCAATGTGTAAGTATTGTCTATTAATTTAAGTTGCGTTCCATCTGGATCATTAATGAATTTAGGATCTTGATTGCCTTCTATATTTGTAGCATTTGTTGTGATTTTTTGATCGGATAATGTGATTTTCATATGATCCCAAAATGGACTTTGCGTGAAATTTTCATATGAAATAAATTTTGCTTTTCGTCTAACTCTATCATCTGTGCGACGAATATCTGCTGCCACGTCATCTTCACCCAAATATTCACTAGTGTTTAAATTATACGAAAGTTCTGAGCCACGAGATTTTTGTTTAGAATCGTCATATCCCAGCGAAAATCTATGCTCTTCGTGTGGTTCAAAACTAACTTTGACCATAGTGCTTTTCTTTGTTATCTCATACGGATCTGCGCTTTCGCGTCTTTTTTGTGTAGTTAAATCATTTTCTTTATAAAAATAATTTTTTAATTCATGCCCATGTCGATCCGTATGTACAACAAGTAGATCAAACCAGCCCAAACGTCCAGCTGTAGTTATAGAATTAAGCCTAGATTCATCGCGCGTTGAAAAACCATTTTTAAATCCAAAATAATAGTCTTTATCTAGCAAAAAATCTCTTGCATCTTTCGTCTCAAACATCACGCTTCCACCAAGTGAACCAGAGCCAGATTTTACGCCGTCTGAGCCTTTTGTTACAGTCGCTACTTTTACATTTTCAAACTCAACCGAATTGCGCGTGTTATTAAAATTTCCATAACCTGCATAAAGCTCATTAAATGCGCTAGAGCTTAGCGTCTGCGCCTGACGAAGTCCGTCGATTTTTATATCAACGCGGTTTTCATCGACGCCACGTATCGCATAACCGCTCGTGCCAAAACGCCCAGCCTCGACCGCTGAGACGCCTGTTTGATAGCGGACGAAGTCGCGCTCATCTGCTACTTGTTGTTTGGCTAATGTTTTATCCGAAATTTTAGTTTCGCCGACCTTGCGCTGGGTTATGCTTGGTTCATTCTCGCCTATAACGGAAATTTCTTGCAATGTATTACTATCTATTTGGCTAGAATTTTGTGTTTGATTTTCATCTAAAATAGCCTGTTGATCATTTTGTGATGCGCTAGTTTGGGCGTTGCTAAACGCAAGGCAGAGCGCAAAAGAGGCAAGTGATTTTTTCATTTTTGTCCTTTTGTGATTATTAATTTCAAATTTGGTCGCGTATTTTACGGAAAAAATTTTAAATTAAGATAAATTATATTCGATATCAAAATGAAATTAATTTTTATGTAGTCTATTTTGTTTAAAATTCAAATTTTTATTTAGTCAAATTTGCAAGAAACTTTATTTTAAATACGAAAGTTTAAAATTATAAAATTGCGCAAGCTGTTTGAAGTTTTAAGCGTAAATTTGACTTATCAATTTTAATAAAATTTGATAGGAAAATTGCAATTTATTTAATCCAAATTTTACATTTTTTAGTGATTTAAATATGGGTGTTTGTTTTTGCCGCGATTTGAATTTGCCAAATTTCTTGCACTCTTTTGTTGCTAAAATTTAAATAGCTTGCGCAAATTAAATTTACACAATCCATAAATGATCTTTTATCGTAAATTTTACAAGCCAAAACGTAAGCAAATTTCAAACCAGCATAAAAGAATTGCGATTAAATAAACATGCGCAATTTATCCAAAAAAACTAAAAATTTATTTGATTTTATACTCAAATTCTTCGCTTGGGAATGCGCCTGATTTTACCTCGCGCACATATTCGCCAACGGCGTCGCGCACAAGCGTCGCGCCATTTAAATAGCGTTTGACAAATTTTGGCTTAAACTCGTCAAAAAAACCGAGCATATCGCTCCAAACAAGCACCTGTCCGTCGGTATTTGCGCCACTTCCGATGCCTATTGTCGGCACTTTTAACGCTTTTGTTATCTCGCTTGCTGTTTGAGAAATCGTCCCCTCCATCAAAACACAAAACGCACCGGCTTGGGCAAATTTGAGCGCATTTTCTAATAAAATTTTGCTCTCATCTAAATTTTTGCCTTTTACGTGATAGCCGCCCTCAAACCGCGCTTGTTGCGGACGAAGCCCGATATGTGCTATCGTAGCGATACCCTCGTCGCTAAGGCGCGAAATAATCGCGCTAGAGTTTGCGTGACACTCGATTTTTACGGCATCGACGCCGCTTTTTTTGTAGAATTTAACAGCGTTTTTGAGTGTATCTTTTTCATTTAAAGTCGCGCCAAATGGCATATCTGCGACGATTAGCGCATGAGATGCGGCGCTTGCTACGACGCGTGAATGATAGATCATATCGCGCATTTTTAGGCTTAGAGTGTCATTTTTGCCACCAAAGCTCATATTTAGGCTATCGCCGATTAAAATCATATCCACAAGCGGATCAAAAAGCTTCGTAAAAAGCGCGTCATAAGCTGTAATCATCGCGATTTTTTCTGCGCCTTTTTTTGCCAAAATATCGCTAACGTTTAGTTTTTTTATCAAAATTTGCTCCAAATTTGCCTAAGATTTCTAATCTAAATTTCTAGAATTTAGCGCCGTTTGT
>CAUTSW010000080.1:0-4692 GCA_963541085.1 uncultured Campylobacter sp. | reverse complement strand
TGGATTATAGCCTGGCGTATCGATAAAGCAGATATTTTCATAATCATGCTTCGTAGAAATCACCAAAAACGGCAAAATATCTTTGAGATTAAACCCTAGCACGTCTAAAAACTGATGCGAAAGCGTAAGATGAAAATTATCACCAAGCTGGTTTAAATTCACCACGCCACCATCACGCCCAAAGCCCAAAACACGCTCACTCTCGCCACTCATCACGTATGTTGGTATCGCGGTAGTTGGCTCGATAGAAGTAGGCAGTTTTAACCCCGAGCTAATAAATGAACTGATAAATTTAGACTTTCCAGCACTAAATCCACCACCAACAGCGACAATATTTTTATTGAAAATTTCAGGCGCACCAGCCATCATTTCAAGCTCTTTTTGAAGGCCCTCTAGCATCATTGTAATTTGCGCTTCATTTGCCAAAGTACCATCAGCGTTGGCAAAATCCAACCACTCGCCTTTAAAAACTTCATTAAACTTCATCGCGCCTTCATCTTGAATTTTTGCCGAAAGTATAAACGCAACAAGATCGTTTTGCAATTTGATTTTATTATTTTCATCTTGCAAATCCTCGTTTTCGTGCTCCAATCTTTTGAAAGATTTTCGCATATTTTCGCTCTCTTTGATCGTCGCTTTTAAAGATGAAATTTCGTCCGTTTTTTGCGAAATTTGTGCCGAAAAATCAGTGATTTGTTTTGTGAAAATTTGCACATCTAAATTTAGCTTTGAAATTTTGCCATCTTTATCTTTATTTGATTTTTCAAGCACATCTACTTGCGCCAAAAGTCGCTCAATTTGTGCCAACCTGCCTAAAATTTGTACTCTCGCGCTCTTGCCGTGACGCAAAAACGCGAAAAAGCCGTCTATTTTATCTAGCTCATTTCTGATCGCTTTAATATTACTCTGCACTCTCTAACTCCTCTAAAATCATCTCTTTATGTGCGATCGCTTCTTCTTTATTGCAAAGATCGCTTTGGAGTTGTTCAATGTTTTTTGTATATTGCGCGAACATTTCAGAGCCCACTTCCCGCGATCTTAGCGTAGATGAGAGAGTTTTTATCGCGTCTGAAGTTTTGGATTTTAGGCTTTGTTCTAGATTTCTTGCATAATCTTTCGCATCATCCATATATTTTCGTCCTTCATCTTCGTCTAGATCGCCACTTTGGCGTAGTGAGCTTGGGACACCTTCAAATTTAGGCTCTGGGATTTCGATCGAATTCATTATACCTTTTACAATATGAGTGATTAAAACAGGATCTAAAATATTATCATCATCTACTGCTTTTCGCGCTGAGCCTACAATGGTGGAATATGCTTGTTTTTTGAAATCTTTTAACTCTTTTTCAAAACTACCGCTTATTAGTTCTTGTGCGTCGTCTGTTACGTCGCTTAGTGCGCTATAAATTTCAGATGCGTTTACAGTCTGGATAGTTATTGTTTTATGGCGCGTTTCAGTTTTGTATCTATCGCCGAAAAGCCCAAATAAATTTGACCAGCCATTATCTTTTACTTCTACTTCATAGCTTCTTGTTTTGCTTCTTGTTCTTTGTGCGCTATTTATTTCACCAATTAGATCTTTAAAATGCTTCTCTATTTTATTATAAATCACCTCTTTTATATGCAGACCAGAATCAATCACCATATCTTCCCACGCATCATTTACAGCCATTATCGCGCGAGATTTGTTCGCTTTCATTTTTGCAATATCACTTTGGAGTTTATCTAAATCTGTGTTTTTGATTCTCTCAATATCCTCGTTTATAAAATTTATCGCACTTGTTTTAAAATCAAGCAATTTTTTCATCTCTACTTGATTAAATTCAGCCGTTTTTTGTGCCTTTATCTCATCTTTTCGCGTTCTTACTTCGCTTAAAATCTCTTTTACCGCGCTAATTCCTGCTAGCTTTTCCAAATTTGCTTTTGCGATATTTTCATCGGCAAAATAGGCGTTATAATGCTTTTGTAAATTTTGCCAAACATGCGCACTATTTTCATCCCAAGAGCTCTTCTTATCCCAATTTTGTAGCAATGTAAAAGCGACAGAGCTTGATAAAATAACATCATTATCTATCAAATCATCAAGTGCATTTTTGATAGATGGATTGTCTAATTTATAATCTTTTAAAACATTTCTTTGCGTTTTGCTTAGCGTTCTTGTTATGTTTGTAAGCGCGTCGTGGAGATTGCCGTTTGCTTTCTCTTTTTCGTCAGAAAAAATCTGCGTATCAGCTTGCGAAGCGATCAAATAAATTTCTTTTATTCCATCTTTTGTATTTACGCGATGAAGCAATTTTGTATCTTGTTCGCTCAAAAATTGCCCAGCAGGCGATACAATAAGCACGACATCGCAAGTAGCTAAAAGAGCCTTTGTGCGTTCTTCGCGCGAAGGGATTGGGTCATTTACGCCTGGGGTATCTATGATATTTATATCTTTTAAATTTGGTTCATTTAGTGTGAGTTTGACTGATTTTGTAAAAGGCATATATTTGCCATTTGCTCCTACAAAATCGTAAAGCTTTCGATTTAATTCGTCGATATTTTTGGCTACAATCTTGCCATTATCTTTTAAATCATCTAGTTTTATTCCAGTTTTTTCAATACGCTCCCACTGATCTGCTGCGCCACTTAAAGAGATATTTTCTTTAAGCTTATTTATCACAATTTGTTCGGCTTTTATTTTTAATTCATCTAATTTAGATGCGCTTAAATTTGGTATCTTGCTTTGAGCTTTTAAATTTTCAAATTCTTTATTTGTTTGCTCTTTTAATTGTCTTTGATAAGAGTCAAATTTATCTTTTATCTTTTTTAAATCTTCATCAGTATAAAACTCAACCTCACCTGCTAAATTCTCGCCATATTCTAGCACTGTAAGCGCTGCGGTCATCGGTGTGGCAGCCTTTGGTAAGATATCGCGCCCATTAAAAACAAGCGCATTTATTAACGAACTTTTACCAGATTTCACGCGTCCAATAATGCCTATTTTAAGCAATCTATTTTCATCATTCATCTCATCTATTTGTTTAGCTAATGTGCCCTCATCTGGCATATTTGCATCCACGACATTTATATCGTATTTTGTGGCGATTTCTCGCAATGTTTTGGCAAAATTTAATATCTCCATTTTTACTCCTTATAGATATTTTTGACTTAAATTTATGATTTGAGTTTTTGCATCTTGCAACACAGAAATTTTGGCATTTATATCATCTAAATTTGTATTTTCTTTTTGTAAAGATGCCGAAATTTCATCTATTTTTTGCTGTAATTTTTGTTTAAATCCATCACTTACAATGTGCACAATTTCGTTTATTTTTTCTTGCAAAATGATCGGCACTTCGCTTGATAATTTCGCTCTAATTTCTGGAATTATTTGTCCTTCAATCGCCTCTTTTACTCTATCGGCTTTTCTATCTTTGATAAATAAATTAACAAAATAAGAGATAATAGTTTTTAAAATTTGAGCGACTATTTTAAATATTCCACCCTGCGGACTCATAGTCGGGATAGAGATAATTGCCGTTTCAATTGTAGCTAATATTGTGTCAATTACATTTTTTAACCAATCATCACCGATCGCAAAATTACTTAAATTTAAATCTTTGATATCTAGCTTAAAATCTTCGATTAAACTCTTTCCAAACTCTTGTAAATTTTCGCGCACTTCGCGCAAAAGAGTATTTTTTACGATTGAATTTACTTCTGTTTGTAAATTTGATTGATTATTTATTGCTACTTGGGATAAATAGTCGCTATTTGATGAAATTTCGTTAATAACAGAGGCGATAATATTTGAACTAATGTTGGAAATAGATGGCAATTTTATGCTCTGTTCACCCCTATTTTGTAAATCTAAAATTTTATTTTTTAGCTCATCAATTGCATTTTTTATCTCATCTTTGCTAGATTTTAGAGTGGCAATTTTTGTATCCAAAAAACTTATTGCGTCAACTTCGTTTCGCTTAATCTCATCTAAAAAAATCTTTTTAAAAAGCTCTTTTGAGTCGATTTGTTTTAAAATTTCGCCCAATTTTGCACCACTTTCATTATCTATCGCCGTAATTTCGCCATGAAAATCTAAAAGTAATTCAAGCTGCTCTTTTATACGTGCACACACAGCATCGACATCGCTTTTTGGACGCAAATCAGATTTACTGACGCAAAAACTAAAACCTTTGCCGATATTATTCATATTAATTAGCTCATCTGTAATGCTTTTAACCAAATTTCCATCCATTACACTAGTTAGTACGATGAAATATTTACCCTCGCTCAAATAGCGCAAAATAGCCTTATTGTGTAGCTCAATAGGCGCATCAAATCCAGGCATATCTACCAAAACTAGTGGCAAAATTTCGCGCAATTTTTCGTTATTTAAATATAAACGCAAATAACTAAATTCATTCGCGCGCTGTTTTATTTGCTCGCTCTCATTTATCTCAAATTTAATCACTTCACCACTATCTTTTATCGCCTCGTAAAAGCTCGTCTCATTATAGCGAAGCTCAGTCGCAAGGGCTGTTTCAGCGGTAATCGCGGTGGGAAGTATATTTTGTCCCAAAAATGAGTTGATAATCGTACTTTTACCGGCACTAAAACCGCCAACAACAGGCACAATAAGCTCTGTTTTATCGATATTAGAACTAATTACGCCTAAATTTTCACGCATTTTTTCACTACCCTCAATAGAGG
>CAUTSW010000079.1:0-4693 GCA_963541085.1 uncultured Campylobacter sp. | reverse complement strand
TGAGAAATTTCTGCGAATGCGCTAAAGCTAAATTAAAAGATTTTTTCAAACATAACAAGAAGTCAAAAAATTTCTTGCTATGTTTTAAATGAGTGCAAATTTGGATTTAAAACCAAAAAATACACAAAAAATTCATATCGCAAAAGATAAAAAATCTATGGCATAAAAATGCCATAAGAAAATTTTTACTCGCCTATATTTTTTAAAATTTTGTAGAGTTTTTTGCCTATTTCGCCATATTTTTGCACGAGTAAATTATGCAAACTAGCGCGATCTGTGGCATTTTGTTTTAGTTTGCTAATTTCATCGCTTTTTTCCTTACAAAGTTCGCAAATTTCACTCTTTATTTCGCTAAAATTTTCGCCGATTTTATCGCCATCGCGCATGAAAATGTAGATTTCGCGCCCCTTTTCTTTGCCAAATTTTTGTACTAAATGCGTGTGAAAATTTTGTTTGTTGCTTGATAAATTTCGCAAAAGATCTATCATAAATTTATTTTGTTTAATAAAAATTTCGATGTTTGTTAGCGCTAATTTCGTATTGCTATCATTTTTATTACACTTGATTTTTGGTGTAATTTGCGCCAAATTTGTTCCGCTTTTTTGTGTGGTTTGATTTGGCTGAAATTTGATATTTTTGATTTTTTTATTAAAAATTTCCCCTACAAAATCTAAATTTTCAAAAATTTTATCGTTACTAATTATTAAAAATTCATGAATTTCATCATCATTTAAAATCGCTCCTAAAATCGTAAAGATCATCTTATCAGCATAATCTTTTCTAGGCGTGTCAAATGTATATATTTTGTATTTGCGTTCTTGCAAAAATTGAAGAATTTTCGTGCTAAATTTTAGTGTGGTATTGCCGATGATGTAAAATTTATCATCTTTTTCAAAGCCTGAAATGCTAAAAAATTGCTCGATATTTACGTTTTCTGCATCAATTAAAAAAGCTCTCATTTTTTTATCCTTTCTGATTTATTTCTTTTTCTAACTCCCTAAAATTAGGCATTTGCGCTCGTAAGAATTCATAAAATTTAACGCCGTGATTTGGGTAAATTAGGTGTGTCATCTCATGCAAAACGACATATTCGATAAGCGCACAGCGTTTTTTTATGAGCGCGATATTAAAATTTAAATACCCTTTTTTGTGATTACAGCTCCCCCAGCGGGTTTGCGCTTTATGTACTCTAATCGCGTTTATTTTTCGATCTATTATCGCATTAAATTTAGCGATAAATTCGTTTATAATTTTATTTAAAAACTCCTTTTTCCACGCAAGTATAAGATTATTTTCGTGTATTTTTATCTGTTCTTGCTCTTGTTTATCTAAAAAAATTTGAAAACTATTTCCATCAAAATTTATTCTTTCGGGTTCATTTTGTTTGCAAAAATTTCTGTTTATTGTATATTTTTTGCCTAAAATTTGAATGAAATTTAGTTCAAATTCACGCTCTTTTTGCCAAATTTCTAGCCTTTTTTCGATCCAATCACGATTTATTTCAATAAATTTTTGCGTCGCTTTGAACGCTAAAAATCGTGGCACACTCACATAAATTATTCCATTTTTCACGCGCAAGTGCTGATTTTTTATCGTTTTGCGTAAAATTTCACACTCAAATCCGCAAATTTGAGCTGTTTTTCGCTCTGTTTTATCTGCTGTTTTTATGATTCTCATAAACTCTCTTTAAATTTTGCAAATTTGCACTAGCATTTAAACAAAGTAAATCCGCCAAAACTAGCCTTACCATCGCAGTTGCGACAACACTCCCGCGCACACCAATACAAGGATCATGCCGTCCGCGCAGATTCATTTCGCACTCTTGGTTATTGCGATTTATTGTCATTTGTGGCGCGAAAATCGATGGTGTTGGTTTAAAATGGCTCGTAATGATAATCTCATCGCCGTTTGTGATCCCGCCTAAAATCCCGCCGGCGAAATTTGTCTTAAAATTTGGTCTAATTTTCGTCATATTTGCGCCATCAAATTTGCCAAATTTCGCGTTAGAATTTGTATTAAAACCGCCTAAATCGTACCCATTCTCATCAAATTTATCGCCTAAATCAGCATTGGGATTTCGCGCTGGGTTTGAAATTTCTGCGTTAGTTAAAACTAAATTTTCATCCATCAAGCTCATCAAATCATTATTTTCGCTTCCATATTTTTCACTTGCGCGAACTCCTGCGCCGATCTCTACTGCTTTTACGCCGTTTATTCCCATGATTGCTTCGGCGATTTTTGCGTCGGCTTTTGCGTATAAAACTTCGCCAAGCCCCGTCATTACGCCACTAGCGATAGTGATAACAGATGCGCCGACGCTATCTCCTATGGATTTTACGCGTGAGATTTCATCTAAAAATTTAGTTTGCAAGGTCGAATTTAAGGCGAAAATCTCCGAATTTAGAGCAAAATCAAAATCCAAATTTTTGCGCATAGCATAAAAATCCGCTCCGAAATTTATCTTACCCACGCTAAATACACCGCTTTTTACATCTATGCCAAACTCGCGCAAAAGCAAGGCGCAAAACGCCCCGCCAGCGACGCGCACAGCTGTTTCTCTAGCACTAGCGCGCCCGCCACCTCTGTAGTCTCTCACGCCAAATTTGGCTAAATATGTAAAATCAGCGTGTGAGGGGCGAAATAGATCTTTTATGTTTTCGTAATCTTTTGAGTGTTGATTTGCGTTTTGTATTATAAAACCAATCGGCGCACCGGTGCTTACTCCGTCAAATACGCCACTAAGTATGCGAATTTCGTCGTTTTCTTTGCGTGAAGTGGCGAATTTCCCACCTGGTTTACGACGTGCCATCTCCGCGCGAATAAAATCCAAATCTATCAAAACTCCCGCCGGAAAGCCATCTAACACCCCGCCAATCGCCTCGCCGTGGCTCTCGCCAAATGTGCTTAGGCGCACTTTTGTCCCAAATGTATTCATTTTTCTATCATCTTTAATGTGTTTTGCGCGGCGATTTGTTGGGCTTGTTTTTTTGATTTTCCGACGCCGCAACCATACTCTTTTTCGCCGATGAAAACGCCGATTTTAAACTCTTTTGCGTGATCGGGGCCTTTTTGATAGATGAGTTTGTAGGTTGGGATTTCGCCCATTTTAGCTTGCGTTATCTCTTGAAGCATTGTTTTATAATCTTTTACAATCTCTTGTAAATTTATTTTTGGATAGGTTTTTTCTAGCAAATTTATGGCTATTTTTTGGACGTTTTCAAAGCCACTTTCTAAATATACCGCGCCGATTAGTGCTTCAAATGCGTCCGATAGAATGCTATCTTTTTTGCGTCCATTGTTGTTATCTTCTGAATTTGATAAAAATATGAACTTGTCCACCAAAATTGCCCGTGCGATTTTTGCAAAACTCTCCTCATTCACCAAAGCTGCGCGCAGTTTTGATAAATTTCCCTCTTTTGTGCTCTTAAATTTGCGAAAAAGATACTCTCCGACGACTAAATCCATCACAGCATCGCCCAAAAATTCAAGCCTTTCATTATTAAACATGCCCTGAACGCTACGGTGCGTTAGTGCTACTTGGACTATGTGATCGTCTTTGAATTTATAACCTAATCTCTCTTCTAATTCTCCAAACATTTTTCTCCTTTTTTTATTTAATTTTGTTTATGAAATTTTATTGCGATTTTACTTTTTGCTCTTTTATCGCTAGCGCAGCTTTTCTTGCTAGCTCATCGCACTCTTCGTTTTGCGGGTGTCCATCATGCCCTTTGACCCAAAATGCGCGGATTTTGTGCGGTGCGCTTACTTGTAAATATTCGCGCCAAAGCTCAGGATTTTTTACATCTTTGAAATTCTTTTTTATCCAGCTAAAAATCCAGCCGTTTATGCCATTTACAACATACGAGCTATCAGAGTATAGCTCAACTTCGCATGGAAATTTTAACGCTTTTAGCCCCATAATCACGGCTGTTAGCTCCATTTTATTATTTGTAGTAAAGCTTTCACCACCGCTTTTTTTTAGCTTGTATTCGCCATATTCTAAAATAAACGCCCAGCCACCGCGCCCAGGGTTGTTTAGACAGCTGCCATCGCTAAAAAGTTTGACTAATTTCATCTTCTTTTTCCATAATTTGTGGCGAGATTAGACAGCTTTTTAGCTCATAGCAAACAGGGCAACGATAAAAATATGACGGAAATACGTTTTTACAATGCTTACAAACATATTTAAAGCTTAAATCCGCGCTATTAAATCCGCTATTTTTCATCGAATTTAGCGCGTTTATTTCAAAAAAATCGCTTTTGAAAATTTGGCTTTGTTGGTTAGAAATTTGTACCTCTTCATCTGAATTTTCTACAAATTTAGCCGATAAGACAGCGCGAATTTGCTCTAAAATTTGCTTGTTAATTTGCTCTAAATTTAATTTTGCAAAAAAATCCGCGTGATACCATAAAAGATCGATAAAATCGCGTATGTCGGGCAAATTTAAAAGCAGTTCATCTAAATTTTCATCTAAATAGTCGTTTAAATAAATTTCAAGCACTATGCGTTTTGCAGGTTGAAAAATGGTGCAAAAGGGTAAAATTTGCACTATTTTTTCGCTTTCATTTAGTGAATTATCTAGCCAAATCATCTTAATTTTTGCGTAAATTTGAGCATCTTTTACGTCGCTTCCTAGCTCACGCAAAGCGTCTAATACCTCTAATTCTTTTTTAAAAGCGCGAAGTTGCTCAT
>CAUTSW010000078.1:0-4972 GCA_963541085.1 uncultured Campylobacter sp. | reverse complement strand
GGCACAGGCAAAACAAGCACCATCGTCGCGCGAATTTCACATCTATTAAATTTAGGCATCCTACCAGAAAAAATTTTACTCCTAACATTCACAAACAAAGCCGCAAACGAGATGATTTCGCGCCTTTCGCGCAAATTTTCCACGCGTATCACAGATAAAATTCTCTCAGGCACATTTCATGCCGTAGCCTATAAAATCCTAAAACGCACAAATCCACAAATCGCGCTAAAAGAGCCAAGCGAGCTTAAAATTTTGCTTAAATCACTGCTAGAAAAGCGCGAATTTGCCCGAATTAGCGAGACAAAACCCTATGGCGGGGCGTATTTATACGATGTGTATTCGCTTTTTCAAAACAAAGAGTTAAAGCTAGATTTTGCCGATTGGTTTGCGCAAAATTACGATTCACAGGCTGAATTTAGCGAAATTTACGCTGACGTTTTAAATGAATTTGAGCTAGAAAAGGCGAAATTTGGCTATGTGGATTTTAACGATTTGCTTATTAAAGCAAAAGCTGTTTTGGCTACCGGTGAGATAAAATTTGATGAAGTTTTAGTCGATGAGTATCAAGATACAAACTCCTTGCAAGGCTCATTGATTGATCAAATTTGCACCAAAAGTCTCTTTTGTGTTGGCGATTTTGATCAAAGCATTTACGCGTTTAATGGCGCAAATATCGAAATTATCAGCTCTTTTAAAGATCGCTATGAAAATGCTGGAATTTATGCGCTAAATGTAAATTATCGCTCATCGGCTTCGATTTTGGCTCTTGCAAACAAGGTTATCGCAAACAATCCGCGCCTTTATGAGAAAAATTTGCAAGTCTCACGCGAGGGCAAATTTCCCCCTCCAAAATTGATGATTTATAACGATTTAGGCGCGCAATCAAACGGAATTAGCGAGCTAATCGCGCACTCAAAATATCCAAAAAACGATATCGCCGTGATTTTTCGCAACAACTCAAGCGCCGATATAATCGAAGTCGCGCTTAAAAATTTAGGAATCGCCGTGCGAAGAAAAGCTGGAATTAGCTTTTTTGAAAGCGCAGAGATAAAAGCACTTTGCAATCTAATATCAATTTACATCAACAAAAAAGACATCATGGCGTTTATTGGCACGATGGAATATGCCAAAAAAGTAGGCGTCGCGCTGGCAAAAGAGATCTTTGACGCGCTTTTGTCTCTTGGGCGCGAAACGATGAAAAATGGGCTAATTTCACCCGATAAAAGTGTGCAAATTTACACACAAAAACGCAAAAAAGAGCAATTAGGGCTGTTTGCTGAGCTTGATATCATCGAAAAATCCCACCGCTTTGCACCGCTTGGTTTTGATAGTGATTTTTTAGATAATCCTGTGCTTTCTCACGCAAGATTAAGCGATGAGGGCGCGAAAATGCTCTATTTTTTACGAAATTTGATGGTGAAATTTAATGAGTGTAAGGTAGCGAGCGATTTTATCCGCACGGCTAGTCAAAGTGAGGCTTTTAGCGTCATAAAATCGGCTCTTGCGACCAAACGCGCGACGCTAAAAAGTGGCAAAATAGATGAAAATTTACACACCGAAGCATTGAAAAAAATCGACGCAAAGTGCGAAATTTTACTAAATTTGGCTGCAAAATATGGCGGAATTTATGAATTTTATAACTTTCTAACACTCGGCGCGCGCGAATTAAGCGAGGGCGATGGGGTAAATTTGATGAGCGTGCATTCTAGCAAAGGGCTTGAGTTTTTACAGGTTTTCATCATAGATTTAGCGCAAAATCGCTTTCCAAATTTCAAGCTGATGAACTCAGGCGGAGGCGTCGAAGAGGAGCGCAGATTATTCTACGTAGCCGTAACACGCGCAAAAGATGAGCTAATTTTAAGCTACGCCAAAAACTCAAAATCAGGCTTTCGCGCCGCCGATGAATACGCGCCAAGCCAGTTTTTAATCGAAGCAGGAATGGTAAAAGCACACTAAATTTGCACCTAAAAAGCCAAAATAAAAGTGCAAATTCGCCAAAGCTAAAATGCAATCCGTTTTAGCGCGAAACCAAATCAAGATTTTACAAAAACAAAGGCGCAAAAAATTTAAACCAAATACAACTTTAAATTTTCGTCAAAATGAATGTCCAATAGCTGTTTTC
Source organism: uncultured Campylobacter sp. (assembly GCA_963541085.1). Classification (GTDB taxonomy): domain Bacteria; phylum Campylobacterota; class Campylobacteria; order Campylobacterales; family Campylobacteraceae; genus Campylobacter_B. The sequence goes on along the minus strand of CAUTSW010000078.1, from coordinate 2,850 downwards.
GCACCAAAACAACCATTAAAAATATCGTAGCTATTTAAAATATCTACCATAAGCTTTAAAACCCAGCGCGGATTTTTTGATTGGAAATTTGCATTTTGTTTGGCTTTACAATGGCAATTTGCGCGAAATTAGGCTTTAAAATTTGGCTAATTTTGTTTTGAAATTTGTTTTACTGCTTGAAGCTATCTAAAATTAGCGCTGCTTTGCGGAGTAGATTTGTAACGTAAAAACAAATTTTGCGCCGTTTTTTTATTTTGCATTGGCAAAAATCCATAAACAAAAATGTAAATTTGCCAAATTTACAAAAGCAAAAACGTAAAGGCTCTTATACCAAAAGCAACTTTAAAAATTCACCAAAGCAAAGCGGTGATAGCTGTTTTTATGCAAAAATTAACTCTTTTAAATATAGTTGGCATTTGAAATATCGTAGCTATTTAAAATATCTACCATATAGCTTTTTTAAAACCCAGCGCCGATTTTTTGATTGGAAATTTGAAATTTGTTTTGCTTTGTGATAGCGATTTACATGAAATTTATGTTGATTTTATTTTGGTTTACAATGGTGATTTATGCAAAATTTATGTTGATTTTGCTGTGAAATTTATTTTACCTGCTTGAAATTGTCTTAAATTTGACACCTAAAATTTGACTGCGCGGGGTAAATTTGAGGCAAAAGCCAACCCAGCGCGCAAGATAAAAAGAAATTATTTTGATTTAGGTGCACAACATCACGCAACTAAAAAACAATGTATTTTAATTTAGCCACGCAGGGCGCAAATTTACTGGGCAAACACAGCCACAAGAATAAAAATAAATTTCAACCACCAATAATCAACCAAAACAGACCGCCAAAATATCGTGCCAATTTATACCACAGCCAAGCACAAAATCGTAAAAGCAAAACGCGCAAAAACGGCAAAAACAACCTAATTTTATTTGAATTTACGGGGCAAAATCACGCAAATTTAAAGCAAAATACACAAGAATATTTTGATTAAATTTAGCTGTGCAGGGCAAATTCGTGGCGCAAACCAAAGCTAAGCCAACTTAGAGCAAATGTCCGAAAGTATTTGTTCAAATGTAAATTTGCTAAGCAAATACAAGCTAAGCCATTTAATTTCAGCAATCCGCCAGCTAAAATTCGCGAGATTATCTATCGCAAGGAGGTTTTGTGCGGGGGATAATATCAGCAAACAAAGCCCAACACGCAAAAGCAAGAACAAAAAATGTCTACTTAAATTTAATGAAGCAGCAAATGAATATTTAAGCGATAAAAAACCATAAACGCAGGGTAAATTGCCAGCAAACCAGCAAAAAACAACATAATTTATTTGTGAGATTACGCTTTAAATTTGGTTGATTTTGGCTGATTTTGGCTGATTTTTCAATGCGATTATTTTAAATTTAGTTGATTTTGCTGTGAAATTTATTTTACCTGCTTGAAATTGTCTTAAATTTGACACCTAAAATTTGGTTTTGCCATCTGATTTGTGGCTTGTGCGCAAAAAATAACAAAAATAATCTAAAAAATACGTTTTATATCATCAAAAAGTTTGCTTTTGCGTTGTTTTGCGTCTATTTTAAAGGCTATTTTGATCCATTTTCAGGCAAAAAAACTCATAAATTTATCGCATCAACAAAGCTTGAGAACAAAAATTTCGCAACAAAATCATGCAAAATACGCAACCGATAAAACAAATTTTACGCGCGCAAAGCTGTGCTTTTAGGGTGAATTTCAAGCGTTTTAATATCGTCAAATTCGCCACGAATATACTTTTGAACCCCCGCCCTAGCGATCATCGCCGCATTATCAGCGCAAAATTTCAAAGGCGCACAAAAAAGTTTCGCGCCATATTTTTCACTCATTTTTTCCAAGCCCACGCGAAGCATCAAATTCGCACTAGCACCACCGACAACGCCAAATTTTGCCCATCTTTTTTGCGCGTAAATTTTGCCTAATTTATCCAAAATATGAGCTACGGCGGTATTTTGAAACGAACAGGCGATATTTGCGCGGATTTCATCTAATTTTATGCCGCAGTTTCGATCTAAATTTCCATCCAAATTTGCGCCCGCGCAGCCCGAATTTAAACCACAAATACCACTTTTTTCAATCTGCAAACGCACCTGATTTTTAAGCCCAGAAAAGCTAAATTCAAGCCTCTTATCATGTAAAAGTGGGATTGTAAAATGATACTCATCGCGCCCATTTTTCGCCAAATTTTCGATAATTTTCCCGCCAGGATAGCCTAGCCCCATCATCTTTGCGACTTTATCAAAACTCTCGCCAAAGCTATCATCTCCAGTCACGCAAAGCACCGAAATTTCACCATTTGCGTCAATATCTAGCACCATCGTATGACCGCCAGAAACAAGCAAAACACCCATCGGAAATTCACTTTCACACTCTAAAAACAGCGAATAAATATGCCCGATTAGATGATTTACGCCGATAATCGGCACTTTTAATGCCAAAGATAGCGATTTTGCCATGCTAACCCCACCGATTAAACTCACACTAAGACCTGGCTCATTGCTAACACAAACAGCACGCACATCGGCAAAATTTAGCGAATATTTTTGAGATAAAATTTCAATTAAATGTGGCAAAGCAGCGGTATGAAGGCGTGCGGCAAGCTCTGGAACAACGCCTCCATACTTTGCATGATCGTCTTCTTGCGTGATTTTTTCGTGCGCAATTAGCTTAAAATTTGCCAAATCAAAAAGCGCGACCGCACTATCATCACAACTACTCTCAATCCCTAAAATTACTCCATTCATCTGTTTTTCCATATCTTTTATAATCAAATTTAAGCGGCTATTTTAGCCTAAATTCAACATTTTTAAAAT
>CAUTSW010000077.1:0-4999 GCA_963541085.1 uncultured Campylobacter sp. | reverse complement strand
TCGGTCATTTTAAACAAATTTAGGCTAAATTTGCGCTTTTATTTTTAAATCAAGGTGAAAAATGGATTATATTTGTGCTCCGTGGAGAAGCGAGTATTTTAGCAAAAAGCCAACCGGTTGCCCATTTTGCGACGCCATTAGCGATTGCGAAAATGATGAACGAAACGGCGTTTTATTTCGTGCGAAGTTTTGTTTTGGGATTATGAATTTATTTCCGTATAGCCCTGGCGCTTTTATGGTGATCCCTTATGCGCACAAGAGCGATTTATCCGAGCTTAGTGATGAGACTTGGCGTCAAATGAGTGCGTTTGTGCGTGTTGGTGTTGGTGTTTTGCAGCACACAATTGGCGCGCAGGGTGTAAATATCGGCATGAATCTTGGCGAGGCTTCTGGGGCAGGGATCGCACCACATGTGCATTATCATCTGGTGCCACGCTGGTTTGGTGATACAAATTTTATCACGACGATAGCGAACACGCGCGTTAATGGGACGCCATTTTTTCCGATATTTAAAAAGATTAAAACAGAATTTGAGAGACTAAATTTGGATGAAAATTTTGGAATAAACTAAATAAAATTTGAGCTAAATTTGGCAAAATACAAATAAATTTACATAAAATTATATGAAAATAAGGAGAAATTCATTGAGTTTTGTTAGTGTAGAAGAGGCGATCCGCGATATTCGTAGCGGAAAAGCCGTTGTTATGGTGGATGATGTTGATAGAGAAAATGAGGGCGATCTCGTCTTTGCTGGGATTTTTAGCACGCCTGAACTGGTAAATTTCGCGATTACACACGCAAAAGGTGTGCTTTGTGTTGCGCTTAGTTCGCAGATTGCAAAGAGATTAAATTTGGGGCTTATGGTGGATAAAAACTCATCTAATCACGAGACGGCTTTTACCGTTACGATTGATGCGAAGTCCGCTACAACGGGCGTTAGCGCTTATGAGCGCGATATGACTATCTCTTTGATGTCGCGTCCTGATGCGCGCGCGGAAGATTTTGTGCGTCCTGGGCATATTTTCCCATTGATTGCTAAAAAAGGTGGTGTTTTGGTTCGCACAGGGCACACAGAGGGCTCGACAGATCTATGCAAACTCGCTGGGATTGCCCAAAGTGCGGTAATTTGCGAGATTGTGCGCGATGATGGCGCGATGGCTAGACGAGAAGATCTGGAAAAATTTTGCGCTAAATTTGGAATAAATATGATCTCTGTCGCGCAAATCGTTGAATATCGATTAAAAACAGAGACTTTGATTGAGTTTTCAGAATTAAAAACGGGGCAAATTTGTGGTAAAAAAGCATACTATTATGACGTGCAAGATCACGAAAATATGGTGCATAAGGTGTTTGTTTTTGGTGAGAAATTTGATATAAAAAATGGCGAAAATTTGAGCGCAAATTCGGATACAACAAATGTCAAATTTCATAAAATTTCTAGCGATTTGGAGTTTTTGTCAAGCGAAAAATATGGCGATTTTATGCAAGATTTGGATATTTTAGAGCGCGAAGGTGGTATTTTGGTCGCGCTTAATTCGCCTGTGACAAATGGCAATGCGGATTTTAAAAGCTATGGAATAGGGGCGCAAATTTTGGCAAAACTAGGCATGAAAAAGATTAAAATTTTAAGCAAAAGTGAGCCAAAAGATTACGCTGGACTTAGTGGCTTTGGGATTGATATTGTCTAAAATTTAATCTAAATCTTGGCGCAATATCGCGCCAAGATACTTCTTTAAAATTTTCGAATTTCATAAAAAATAGAGTTGTTTTGCGAGTTTTTCAATTATAAATTACAAGTAAAATAAGACAAAAATCAGTGAGTGCTTATTGGATTTTTGTGCAAAAACGAGTAAAGTGGTATAACTGCAAGGAATAAAATTGGCTTTTTGTGCAACTGTGGTTTTTATAAAACAAAGTTTTTAAAACACACTTTATAATCTATAACACAAAATTTTCGCGAAATTTTATCTACATTTGACACAAATTTTTAAAATCAGATGAAAAATAAACGCAAAATGCAAACTTGTATCAAATTTCATTCAGATTAATTTAAATTTTAAACGAGACAAAAACTTTTTTTAATTTAGATAAACAAGAAAATGAAGCGATGAATTATAAATCAAGAAAACTTTTGGTGACCCTTACGAGACTCGAACTCGTGTTGCTGACGTGAGAGGCCAGCGTCCTAACCGCTAGACGAAAGGGCCACGCTAAATGAAAAGTGGATTTTAGCACAACAAACAAATATTTTTCTTAAAATTTTTAAATTTTGCAAAATAAATTTAAATTTTTATGGATTTTTGCAAAATAATGTCAAATTTGTGCAAATTTTAAATATAAGTGGCAAAAATTTACTAAAATTTTAAAAGTCTTTCGATTATTTGGATTTGAATTTTTAATGTTACTTTGGCAAAAAATTTGTAAAAAATAAACGTATTTAGTAAAAAATTTACTTTTTATAGTGTTTAAGTAACGTGCGTTTTTTTAGCTTTTCATTATACATTACATTTAAAACGAGTATTTTACGAGAAATTTTAAATTTTTCACTTGAAGTTAAATAATAAAAACAGCACGAAAAACAAAAAATGTACTAATAATTTAAGTAATTTGCACAAAGCAACAACACAAAGCAAATGCCGCAAAAATAAAATAAATTCCATCAGAGTAAGATTGATCAAGATAAAATTTATCAAATTTAGATTAACCAAAACAAAGCAAAGTCCAAACATGATAAAACCGAGCAAATCAAATCAAATTTAAGCCAAGCCAACGACAAGCCAAGATAATAAAGCGTCAAGCAAATAAAACTAAGAGCCTCTTTAAAATTGTGTAAATTTATGGATTTAAATTAAAAAATAATAGCTAAGAGTGGACACCAAAATAAATTTTCTGACAAAATTAAATCAAGACTCCTTTTGGAGTCTTGTAATTTATAGTGCTTTTGATATGAGATTATTTAGAGATTTTGTAAAATTAATCGGATCTTTTACGCTCATTCCAGCTGAAATTCGAGCCAAATTTAGTAGTATTTTCGCGATTTCATCGATATTTGTGTCGCTATTTAGATCGCGTAATTTTTTAATGATATTAGAATCTGCATTGAGCTCTAAAATCGGTTTTACCTCGCTAATCTCGCGCCCCATTTGACGCATGATCTCTTGCATTGCAAAATCTGGATCGTCTTTATCAAATGTAAGACAAACAGCAAATTCGCCAAGAGATTTTGTCAATCTGACCTCTTTTACGTCATCTTTTAAGCTCTCTTTAATCTTTGTGACGAGCTTATCAAAACTCTCATCTTTAACGCTCTCTTTACAAATATTAGAAACATTTGTAAATTTTAGCCCCTTATATTCAAAAATCATCGGCAAAACTATCCCATCAATCTCATCATCGCAAATCAAAACATCAATATTTTTCGCTTTGAAATCCTCCAAAAGTGGCGAATTTCTCAATACATTTTCATCACTTCCACTGATGTAAAATATCTCTTTTTGATCTTTACTGATTTGAGACTGATAGTTTTGTAAGTCTAAAAAATCGTCGCTTTTTATTGATTTAAATATGAAAAGTTACAGTAGTTCGTCTTTATATGCTGAAAAAACAAAGAGCCCCACTTTTAATACTTTTCCAAAAATTTTATAAAATTTGATATATTTTTCGCGATCTTTCTCTTTTAAATTTTTAAGTTCGCTCAATATTTTTTTGACACTTGCCTCTTTAACTGAGCGCAAAATTCGGTTATCTTGCAATAGCTCTCTACTAACATTTAAAGGCAAATCCTCGATATCCATCACGCCGCGAACAAATCGCAAAAATGACGGCAAAAGCTCTTTATTATCATCGGTTATAAAGACGCGTTTAACATATAATTTAACCCCGCTCTCATAATCGGCGCGATATAGATCAAACGGCGCAACTGATGGGATGAAAAATAGCGTCGAATACTCGATTGTGCCTTCTGCTTTTGTGTGAATGTATAGTAGCGGGTCATTGCTATCGTGTGAAATTTGCTTGTAGAATTCATTGTAGTCATCTGGTTTTAGTGCGGATTTTTGCATTTGCCAAAGGGCTGATGCGCGGTTTATTTGCTCAAATTTGTATGATTTATCGGCATTTTCTTGCTCTTTTTTTGTGGTTTTATCTTCTTTTGCCTCGCTATTTTCATCAAAAACCTCTTTTTTTAGGTAGATTGGATATGGAATGTGATTTGAATACTTTTTGATAATATTTTCCAATCGATATTCGCTTAAAAATTCATCATCATTTAAAAATAGTGAAATTTCTGTCCCAAAATCAGCTTTTTCGCACTCGCTTATACTGAAATCTTTAGCATCGCTACTCCATAAAAATGCCTCGTTTTCTAATGCCTTTTTGCTGCAAACTTCAACGCGGTTTGCCACCATGAATGCCGAATAAAACCCGACACCAAACTGCCCGATTAAATTTGAATCTTTTTTTGTATCACCACTTAAATTTTCTAAAAATCCTTTTGTTCCACTGCGCGCAATAGTCCCTATATTCGCTATTAGCTCGTCTTTATTCATACCTATTCCATTATCGCTAATGCGTAAAATTTTCGCCTCTTTATCAACGGAAATTTCAATTTTCGGAGTGAAATTTAGCGATTTATACTCATCATTTGTAAGCGTTAAAAAATTAAGCTTATCTAACGCATCGCTTGCGTTTGATATTAGTTCGCGCAAGAAAATTTCTTTGTTTGAGTAGAGTGAGTGAATCATTAAATTTAATAGATCGCCCACTTGCGTTTGAAATTCATGTTTTGACATTTTTAAAGTTTCCTTTTCTGTGAAAAATTTGGCAGATTATAGCTATGTTTGCTAAAATTTTTATAAAATTTGCATCAAATCTTAGTAAATTTAACGCAATAAAATTGATACAAGTATTATAAACTTTCTAAATTTTTGGTCGACTTTTGGTTTTCATTTAAAAACTCTTTTTTGGCTTTGGTTATTTGTGAAATTATTGACTCATGGCG
>CAUTSW010000076.1:0-5931 GCA_963541085.1 uncultured Campylobacter sp. | reverse complement strand
CAACAAACAACGCAGCCGCTGCGAAAATAGATAGAAATTTAGTTTTTCTCATATCATTCCTTAATAAATTCAAAATAAATTTCGGCATTTTATTAACAATTGCATAAAATTTGGCTAAAATAGCCAAGCTTAGGTTTTAAATGAAAGGTAAATTTCAAATATGCGTATCTATATTTTAGGTAATGGCGTGATGGCTAGTGCGATGATTGAGGCTTTAATTAATAGCAAATTTGAAGTTGTTGTTGTCGGTCGCAACGAGCAAAATCTCTATAAATTTAAAGAGATTGGATTGCAGATTCAAACCTACGGCGCGAGTTATGATATCACGGATAAAAATATAATTTTAGCTTTCAAACCACACGCTATTTCTGATATGAAGCAAATTTTAAGAGGGAATGCGCGAAATTGCATAAGTGTTTTGGCGATGAGTAAATTTGAAAATTTAGATTTTATAAAAGCCAAAAATTTCGCTCTTTGTATGCCAAATATCGCTGCTAAATTTTGTGCTTCAATCACTCCGTATATTTTTCGTGGCGAAAACGATGGCGAAATTTCTCAAATTTTGGGTAGCTTTGGCAAGATTGTTAGAGTTGAAAATTATGTAGAATTTGACACTGCTGGTGTTATTAGCGGATGCGCGCCTGCGTTTTTAGCTTTAACAGCGGAGGCTATCGCAAATGGTGGTGTAAAAAACGGCTTAAAAAGCGCAGTATCTAAAGAGCTAGTAAGCGGGGTATTTAATAGTATCGGAACACTTTTAGAGCGAAAACATCCAGCTATTATAAAAGATGAAATTTGTTCTCCTGGTGGGACGACGATTGAGGGTGTGTGCGTTTTGGAGCAAAAATCCGTGCGAGACGCCTTTATATCGGCGCTTAGTGCTAGTGTAAATAAAAGTAAATTTAAATAATCTTTGAAGTGTCAAAGATCACGAAAGGAAAAGAGATGAAACGAGGTTTTTCTATCATAGAACTTGTTTTTGCTGTTGTTGTTATCGGGCTTGTCTCGTCTGTTTTGCCAAGGTTGATTTCGCAATCTCAACGCTCAAATGAATCCGCCATAAAACAAGAGATGGTCTATAATGCCGTAGCGATGGCGCATAGGATTAATAATGCATATTGGGATAGTCAATTTTATAGAAATAATGTTAATCGAGATAGTGCTTTGCCAAAATATACCATTGCAGGCGAGGTAACACAGGGCATTATAAGAGATACAAATTCGCTAGGAAGCAATGCCAATCAAATAGCCAGACAAATTATCCCTACCGCACCCACACCTAAAGCAAATTTTAGAGGTGTTAGTTTTTCACCAGGTGGTACTGCAAACATTATCAATCCAAGAAATAGTGTCCGAATAGACGTTGATGATTATGATGGTGATCGAATTATTCTTAGTTCATCTCCAAATAATGGAGATTTTATTGTTAGGACTAGATTGGATGTTGGTGTTGATTATTTAACTGCAAATATAAATGTTGTTGGAACTGTTGCTACTATTACACTCAATCCAAATTCGACTTCTGTTAATGCTACTTCATTAAAACGTGCAAGAATTACAGCGCAAGAGTTAGACGCGGGGAATAATGTTGTGGGTAGCAATAATCAGATAAATTTAATTACCGTAAATATAGGCGAGCAAGCATTTACATTAGGAAATATAGATAATATTGAGGGAAGATTTTTCCAGAGTAATTTTAGTATCTAAAGGTCGAATTTATGAAAAAAGCATTCACACTCGTAGAGTTAATATTTGTTATAGTTATTTTGGGAATTTTATCGGTTATGAGCACCGAGTTGATACTTAATGTTTATAAAAATTATGTCTATTCAAAAGCTATTAATGAATTAGAGAGTAAGGTTGAGATCGCTTTGGAGCAAATCAGCTCTAGATTGACCGATAGGATTCGTCATACGACTATCGCTAGATTGCCAGCTGGTGCTGTGATTCCAGCGGGTGGTCGCGCTTTTGTTGCCATAAATGAGACAACTCCGGCTCATGCTATTTTGGAGTGGTATGGACAAAGTAGCGAAAGTAGATTTTTTGCAACAGGGTTAAACGCAAACAATATAGATAATGTAGTTTATGGTTGGAGTGGATTTTTACATAGATTTGGTGCTTGTTCTTATAATGCTGGCACTAGGCAATATGGCTCTTGTTTTAATCCGTCGGCAGATGGTTTAAGCATAAATCAAATTCGCACCCCAGCTACAAATTTTACAAATGCAGCAAATGTAATTAGAGATTATGGCTCTGTTTCTGCTGCTGTTGTTTTTCCGGTAAATAACTCGGTTAATAATTATTATGATATACCTGTTGGTGCCCCAGCTATTGATACGCAATCGGCTATTCCGATAGATTTGAGATCTGCTGGTGATACGATTTTATTTACTGCTCCTTACACCATTAAAACAGCAGCAATAAATTCTGATTTGATAGATAATCACGGAATTTCTGAAAAGTATTATGTATCTCACTCGGCTTATGCGTTAGTGCCTGTAAATTTTGCAAGTTATAATGAAAGAGGTACCAACCGCCTAGAATTTGATCTTGCTTTATATTATAACTACTACCCGTGGAATGCGGCGAATAATACATATTTAAACGGCGCTAACTCTATATTGCTTAGACATGTTACGATGTTTCGTTTCCGCGGCAATAACAACACGGTTGAGCTAAAACTGTGTGCTCGCGATCCGCTTAATTTGCCAAACAGTCAAGATTTTATAGTATGCAAATCAAAGGTTGTCCTATGAAAAAAGTATTTAATTCAACAATGCGCCCAGCATTTAGTATGATTTTAGCGATAATTTTTATTGTTGTGATTGCCACGCTTGGTATGCTCTCTTTGCAGCTTTCGGCTCAATCAGCCAAACAAACAGAGCATGTTTTTTTAAGAGAACAGGCTGATTTATTGGCTATGAATGCGGCTGAACTTGCAGTTTTGACAATGCAACAAAATCCATATGTTGGAGCAAATCAAGCTAACTGGATAAGGGAAATTCGAATTTGCTATCCTGTTGCTTGCAATAATAATGCGTGGCTATTAAGAGCTACTGTTAATATTGATTATATGGCATTTAGAAATTTAAACGGAGTTATTCCTGCACTAAACAACGCAAATAATCACGCAGCTAACATAAAAGCAGGAGGAAGGGCAGGCGTTACAAACGACAATATAGCTATGCTAAATATAGCTGTCGAAAGCAACGCGAATTTAGTGCGTGATAGAATTCGTATTTTTAGATCTACGATTCAAAGACCATAAAACCATTAAAAGGAGACAATATGAATACAAGTATTGCTGGTAAACAGTTTAAACTAACTGAACCGATTAAAGATTACGCCACGCGCGCGTTTGAAGCTTTGGAAAAATATGGGCTCGATATTATCTCGTCAAATTTAACTATTTCGGCAGATGAAAAAGCTGGCAAAAAGGGCTTTGTAGTAGATTTTTATATGAATTTGGCTGGCAAAAATACAATCGTAATCAGCCAAAAAGATAAAGATCTCTATGCGGCGATTGATCTTATCATTGAGCGCGCGCTTAAAGTCTTACGCAGAGAGCACGATAAAATAGTAACAACTAAAAATAAAGACACCCAAAAAGAGAACGCAAGTTTAAGCGCAACTAGCTTGAATGAACCAAATTTAGACGAAACTGGGATTGATGAGATTGTCCCTATGGAGCTAGAGCTTTACAAGCCTTTTGAGATTGATGAAGCTTTGCAAAAGCTAAAAGCCTCTGACGCTGTTTTTTTAGTATTTAATGACATGGATGCAAAAATGCGCGTTTTATATAAACGAAACGATGGAAAATTTGGCTTATATTAAAATGTAATGCATGAAAATGAGAGCACAAAAGCTTTAAAATTTAGAACAGATTGAAATTTTAAAGCGAAATCTCTCATTTTTTCGGCGTGATTTAAAATTTAGATTATTAGAAATTTAGTTGAGCTAAGTGTTGGATTTAGTTTTTTAAGCTGTGAAATTTAGCAATTTCATCAGTGAAATTTAGATAAAAATTTAGAATTTGAGATTTTATCGTTTTGATAGTTTGAAATTTCGTAAGAGTGCGGGATTTTGTTTTGGATGATTGATAGGGTTTTAAATGCTAAATTAAGAGCAAAATTTTTGGAAAGGAAAAGGATATGAAAAAGTTTTTATTTACCATATCTTTAATTGCAGCTTTAAGCAATATTGCTTTTGCTGGTGGTACTGCTAGTGTTGGCGGTCAATGTCCGGGCGGTGGTAGTGTTTGCCCTCCTGCTAATGATGGTACGCTATACGGACAAGCAGAGCTAGGGACACCAAACACAGTGTATGAATTTGAATGTGAATGGTGGTCGAAACCTATAAGTCAGTATAGTCGGCAAGAACAAGCAAGATTGAGACAAGTAATTGCTTCAAGTGGTGCTTTAGAGAGAGAAGGAATGTCTTATGATTCTAGAACCGATAGAATAAAATGTTTTAAGCAAACTTCTAGATCAAGAGAGTATCCATTTGATAATAATGGCAATGTAATTAAGTGTCTTCAAGCACCATTTAATTATATTAATGTACAGAATGTAAATCTTACAAATGATTGTAGGAGAAACAGAGGAATTGCTGATAATAACGCATATCCAGTCGTTGATGGGACTACTGGTGGAAGTGTATTGCGTCAGACAAATTTAAAATATGAGAATAAAGTCGGTGGTTATGCAAAATTAGATAAACAAGTTGGCATAATGCAAGGCGCAAACTTTGTAAATGGTGATTATGCTGCTACTGCAAATAGTGTTTTAAATTATTCTAACACGTATTATGATAGCGCATCTACTTCATATAAAAAAGAAGCAGGTTTTGGTTTTAATAGCTCTAAGCAGACAATTTCTTTACCACCGCAATTAAAGCCCAAAGATATCATCTTTGCTAGGTTATATTGGGCTGGAAATATTCATAGTGGTAAATTTGCTGATGGCAATCTTATTGGATCTGTATCTAATTCTAACTTAACCCAAAGAGGTAAAGATATAATCAAACGTAAAATTGCTGGTTATCGCACCGTAACTATGCGAGCTGGGGGCTATGATTTAGAAAATTTTTATGCTGAAGATAAAGATGTGTACTTTGATTATAGTTTAGACCATGGCAAGGGTGGTTTATACTTTATGTATAGCAATAGTGCTGATGTAAAAGAGTATATTCAAAATATGGTTGAGAAAAATCAAGCAAAATTTAGTGGTGCTACATCACCGGTTGATATAGAAGTTGCGGTTGGTAATATTAAATCAAATGAAGGTGAGCCTAGACAGTTTTATGATTCTATTTTAAATACAATTACGCTAGGTGGATATTTTAAAAACTGGTTAAATCACAATGGTACTTACATTGCAAATTATGGAAACTGGTCTTTGGTAATCGTCTATGATAAAAAAGACAAGGTAGAAAAAAAGATTAAAAAACAATTTTATAAACCTAAATATGTAACTTTATATCACGGTATGAGTGAGCTTTTAGCGACCGGCAATCTCAAAAGCTTTATGACATTTAATATAGATGGATTTTTTACTCCTACTGATGATAAATATGATGCTAGAGTCTCTTTTTTCACAAATCAAAATGTCGGATACGCCAATGAAAAAGAGGGTGGCTCTATGGCTTTCCAAAAAAATAAAAATATAAATGATGGCTATGAGACTATTCCAGTTAAACCAGGAAGTAGAGATACCTGGCTGTATCCGGGTATATTTATTACACAAGCTGGTAGTGCAAATGGTATAGAAAAAGGTTATAGAAATACCGGTGCTATTGGTATGTATACACGTAATGTTGATGATTATATGTTTGGTTCTCAAACGCAAACATCAGCCAAATTTGGTGTAAGCAATTGGAATGGACGCGGCGAACAATCACTTCTTACATATATGATCTTCTCTACAGATGTCT
>CAUTSW010000075.1:0-5976 GCA_963541085.1 uncultured Campylobacter sp. | reverse complement strand
AGATTAAATTTTGTTGGGTTTTGTCTTGGAATCTTAATGGAGTATGGTGTTTTTAGAGCTAAATTCTTTTTGCTGTGGAAAGATAGTATTTAATGGCGGTATGATTTGTTACGTAGGTAAAATAAGGTTAAATTTAAAGCCGAATTTAACCTTATTAAGGATTAATCCATTAAAAGTAGGACATATTCTATCTCTGTATTATCTTTATATAGCTGGTTTTGTTACTGCATAGATATTAATCTCTTCTGCAAATTTTTAGCTAATTTTTTTGGGCTAAAACTATAAAATTTAGCCCAAATTTTTCATATAGTTTTTATTTTATAGACTAAATGCCCGTCTAAATTTAGTTCTTTAAACTCATTATGAGCGACCGCCAAAACAATCAAATCATATGCGTGCAAATTTAACTCATTTACCAAATTTAATCCATATTCATGCTCTACATCGTCGTTTTTCGCCCATGGATCGTAAATTTCTACCGCGCAACCAAATTCTCTAAACTCATTAATCACATCAATTACGCGCGAATTGCGAATGTCTGGGCAATTTTCTTTGAATGTAATACCAAGCACTAAAACGCGCGAATCTTTTACCTTGCAATCATTTTTAATCATCAATTTTATCGCTTCATGGGTGTGATAAAAGCCCATATTATCGTTGATTCTGCGCCCTGCGAGAATGATTTCTGGATGATGGCCTAACTCTTGAGCCTTGTGTGTTAGATAATATGGATCTACACCGATGCAGTGTCCGCCGACAAGCCCTGGGTGAAATTTTAAAAAATTCCACTTTGTTCTAGCAGCCGCTAAAACCTCGTCCGTATCAATATTCATCTTATCAAAAATCATCTTTAGCTCATTTACAAAAGCGATATTTATGTCGCGCTGAGTATTTTCGATGACCTTTGCTGCTTCTGCGACTTTTATGGAACTAGCTTTATAAATTCCTGCCTCTATGATTGCGCCATAGACCGCCTCGACGCGTGCTAGAGCCGCGGGGCTTGAGGCTGAAATTATCTTTTTTATCTTTGTTACGGTATGTTCTTTATCGCCAGGGTTTACGCGCTCAGGCGAATATCCACACTCAAAATCCACGCCAAATTTTAGCCCGCTTTTCTCTAAAATCGGCACGCACTCATCTTCGGTGACGCCTGGATAAACCGTGCTTTCATAAACGACAATATCGCCTTTTTTTAGCACCTTTGAGATCGTCTCGCTTGCGCGGTAAAGTGGAGTTAAATTTGGACGTTTGTTTTTATCTATCGGTGTTGGAACGGCTACTATGTAAAAATTACACTCTCTTAAATCATCTTCATTAAAACTAAATTTCATCCCATTTTCTATCGCGCGCTTCATTTGAGAGGTGTTTAATTCTAGTGTTCTATCTATGCCATTTTGTAGCTCGTTTATCCTGCGCTTAAAAAGATCAAATCCCACTACGCTAAATTTCTCACTCATTGCAACGGCTAATGGTAAACCAACATATCCAAGCCCTATTACCCCGATTTTTATCTCGTTCATTTTTAATCCTATTTTAAAATTTTAGGCAAAGTTATACCGGTTTGCGATTGATATTTTCCATTTTTGTCGGCATAACTTGTTTCGCAAATTTCATCACCTTGAAAAAATAGCACTTGCGCGATACCCTCTCCTGCGTAGATTTTTGCAGGAAGTGGCGTCGTGTTTGAAATTTCTATTGTAATATGTCCGCAAAATCCAGGTTCAAACGGCGTAACATTTACGATAATCCCACATCTTGCGTATGTGCTTTTACCAAGGCAAATCGCCAAAACATCGCGCGGCATCTTAAAATATTCAATAGTTCTAGCTAGTGCAAACGAATTTGGCGGAACGATACAAATTTCGCCTTTAAAATCCACAACATTTTGCTCGTTAAAATTTTTAGGATCTACAATCGTGCCACCAATATTCGTGAAAATTTTAAACTCATCTGCTACACGAATATCATAGCCATATGATGAGAGTCCATAGCTTACCACGCCTTGTCCGACATTTTCTTCGCAAAATGGCACTATCATCTCATATTCGCACGACATTTGTCTAATCCATTTATCGCTTTTTAATCCCATTTTTTAATCTTTCCACTCTGAAATTCCTGTTTGATCAGGCAAAATTTTCGCGCTAAATTTAGGTATTTTTACGCCTGAGCGTTTTTGCGCAACATAATCATCAAATGCGATTTTCGCGTTTTTAAATAACAATGTAATTGCAAAAAGATTTGTCGCACACAAAAATATCATAAATAAATCAGCTAAATTCCAGACCAATTTTAGTTTTGCTATTGCGCCAAAAGCGACCATCACTACAACTAAAACACGAAAACATAAGAGCAAATTTTTGCCATATTTACCAAAAAATGAGACGTTGATTTCGCCGTAAAAGTAGTTTCCGATAATTGAGCTAAACGCAAATAAAAATACCATTGCTGATAAAAATTTAGGCGCATAAGCTCCAAATAGCGCGGCGAGTGAGTCTTGTGTGAGTGAAATCCCTTGAATGCCTTGTGCGCCTATCTCATAAACACCGCCCAAAAGCACGATAAATGCGGTCGCTGTGCAGATAAACCACGTATCGACATATACGCCAAATGCTTGAATTAGCCCTTGTTCTGCTGGGTGAGATGCGTCTGCTGTAGCGGCTGCATTTGGGACGCTACCTTCGCCGGCTTCATTTGAAAACAATCCGCGCTTCATACCTTGCATAATACAATACCAAAGCCCTCCACCAACTGCCGCGCTAGGGCTAAATGCATCGTGAATAATCAATGCAAACATTGCTGGGACTTTTTCTAAGTTCATAAAAACAACAATGAGCGCGATAATAATATAAATCATCGCCATTATTGGCACTAAAATTCCAGCAATTTTTGCGATAGCTTTTATTCCGCCAAAGATAACAAGCGCGGTCAGAATCGCAATTGCGACCGCAGAGTAGGCTGTATCTATGCCAAATGCATTGTGTAAAGAATCGGCGATTGTGTTTGATTGGAGTGAGTTGTAGATTAAACCAAAAGTTACAGCGAGCAAAATGGCAAAAAACTTAGCCAAATTTGGCATTTTTAGCGCGTAGTTCATATAATAAGCTGGTCCGCCGTGAAATTTACCATCGTCTTTTTTTACTTTATAAATTTGTGCCAAAGTGCTCTCTACAAAACCAGTCGCAGATCCGATAAATGCGATAACCCACATCCAAAACACAGCCCCAGGACCGCCCGCTGTAATCGCCAAAGCGACACCCGCGATATTACCCACGCCTACGCGTGAAGCTGTGCTTACGCAAAATGCCTGAAATGGGCTTATGCCCTCTTTTTTGCCCTGATTTACCGCTCCATGGAGTATGAGGTGTAGCATCTCGCGTAGCATTCGCACCTGCACAAAAAGCGTCTTTGCGCTAAAATAAAGACCCAAAATCATCAAAATAGCACATAAAAAATATGTGTCAATGTAGTCGTTTAGATTGCCAATTAAATTTGCTAAATTTTCCATTTTTATCCTTTCAAATTTGTTTTTTTTCTAATTCATTTGTTCGTTTAAGCCAAATTTCGCGCTCTGAATTTTGCGCTGTTTCGTTTCCGATAGCTTTGTATTTTGCGTGATAGAATTTGACAAATTCGGCGCACTCTTTGTGAAGTGGCATGTAAATTTTGCCATCTTGACTTTCGCAAAATCCATTTAAAAATGCCGACGCGTCGGTCTTTCGCACATAAAATTTGGCTAAATCGTAGTAGTTTTTCATCGTGGCTGATTTGAAATTTTCGTAGCTTTGTAGGTCAAATTTAATTTGTAAATTTTCGCCATCAAATTTTAAAACACCGCTCTCAAAAAGTAGCGTCAAATGAATGAGCCCTTCGCAATAATATGCGCGCACTTCGTCTACTTCTTGCCACGCGATAAGTCCTATTGAGCGAGAAATTTCGCTGTGAAGAACGGGGAGTTTTAGCTCATCTTTTTCGTGTGCAAAAAAGTTCATCAAGCCGCCCGTTGTGGCTTTATACTCTTCAATATATTTAAAAACGCCACTACGATTCATCAACGCCTCTGTGTCATCGTCAATAAAGAAAAGATGCCCAAATTCGTGTCCGATTGTCGTGATCTCATAGACTTTACGCCATGTGTGCTTATGCAAAAATAAAATTTCGCGCCCGAAATTTAGAAAATCTGCGTCAAAAATCTCTTGCGAAAGTCGCATAAATGGCTTGGCTTTCGCGCTCTCATAGACAAAATCGACAAATGCGAATATTTTTTTACCAGAATTTGCGCTGACAAACTCATCATTTGGCACAACTTGCGCACTAAATAATCCGTCCATATCTGCGCCATAATAGATCATCGGCGTTGAGATGAAAAGCTGAGTTTTGTCTATGTTTGAGCGCACCATCGAGTGCATGATGTCGTTGTTTGCGTCGATTTTTTCATAAATTTCATCAAATGTTTCTTGGACTGCGTTTTTGAAATTTTGCGTGTCAAAGCTTGTCTTTGTGCTTAGGCGGATATCCCATTCTAGCGCGACTGCGTGTGTGAATTTATCCTCATAATACTCAAGTGGATGTCCGATTTGAAACTCGCTTTTTATCTCCATCCACGCCATTTCCGCTTCGCGCCATTTTGCGATAATCAGTTCGTTATTGTCGCACAAAAGCGCATTTTTTAGCTTTTTAAAATAGTTAATGTAGGCGTTTTTTTCGCTATCAAATTCGAGAGAATTTTTTGAAAGTGTGGCAATTAGTGCATCAAATTCGGCGCGTAAAATTTCAAAATCATCTTTAAATTGCACAGCATAAGGCACGAAATTTGCGCTATGAGCTTGAAAATTTACAACACCATAGCTTCTATCACAAATATCGCCACGT
Organism: uncultured Campylobacter sp.; assembly: GCA_963541085.1. Classification (GTDB taxonomy): domain Bacteria; phylum Campylobacterota; class Campylobacteria; order Campylobacterales; family Campylobacteraceae; genus Campylobacter_B. The sequence continues at coordinate 1,107 of CAUTSW010000075.1, read as the reverse complement.
GGCGTAAGCTGAAAGAGCTTGTTTTTTTCGATAAAACTCATAAAATTTGGCATTTGCTCGAAAAATTTACTATTTTCATCGACGACGACACGCTGCCATTTTGGCTGAATTTGATTAAAAATTAACCCGATTTTATGCACGCCTTCTATTAAATTTAGATAAAAATCGCTCAAAAGTTTTCGCTCACGCGCTTCATTTATCAGTTTTTGATGTAAATTTTCATGAATTTTACACGTAAATTTAAACATCTCATCGCGAATATGCAAAATTTCTTTTTCATCTAAATTTAGCTTTTTTAGCTCGATTAAAAGCGGATCAGCTTTTAAATCAACAACTCTTCTTAAAATAGCGATTTTTTGCGCTTTGCTTGGATTTTTAAAAGCGCAAATTTCACACCCGCGCTTTAAAATTTCACTATCATCCTTATTATAAAGCTCATTTAAAATTCTCTTATTTTCATTGACAAGTTCTAAAAATTTGCTATATTCCATACAAAATTTCCCTCCTAATTATTTGCAAGCTGCGATCGCTTCTTTTAAATTTTGGACGTAACCGCCTTTGTCTGTGCGTAGTTTGCGATCGCAACAACTCGTACGCGCAACTTTTTCGCAATTGCCATTTGTGTCGCATTTTTTCTCAAACATTCCAGTCGCTTTGCAGTTTTTCCACGAGTAAATTTTATTGCCTTTTGCGTCTGTTGATTTTGCGCTAGGTTCGCCCCAAATTTCGATGATTTTATCTATATGATATTGGCTTTTAGTGTTTGTTGTTGTGGTGACTTCATCTTTTATTTTTTGCGCTTTTTCTTGCGTTTGATCGGATAAATTTTGTTTATTTTGCGATACTTCTTCTTGCAAATTTGTCGCTGTTTCTTTGATTTGTGACTTGTTTGCATTTATTCTTGTTGTAGTTTTTTCATGTGTTGAGAGATCTTCTTCAACCATTACAAAATCATCATTTGTTTGAGATGGCTCATCAACAGCGTAAGATATTGGCTCGCTAGGGGCTGCTTGTGGTGGTGATTTGTAACTTTTACTTGTCGTTGGAACGGCTTGATAATTTCTAAACTGAGTTAATAAAATAGTGTTAAAAAAGATTTAACATGGA
>CAUTSW010000074.1:0-6021 GCA_963541085.1 uncultured Campylobacter sp. | reverse complement strand
ATTTAGCAGGCTATGACAACACGGATCCATTTTTATGGGTAAAAACAAAGGCAAAAGCCGACAAAATGAGCCCGAGCGAACTACGCAATTTCGCGATGAAATTTGACACAAAATCGACAATCGGCGAGTGGGCGTATATGCAAAATATCATCGGCGGTTACAAAGACAATATCTACGCGATGCCGTTTATGGAGTATATCGGCGATGGCGATACGCACAGAAAGGCGCTGATTTTGGCGATCGCTAGGCAAGAGAGCCGATTTGTCCCAGCGTCGGTTTCGATTTCGTATGCACTTGGAATGATGCAGTTTATGCCGTTTGTCGCAAATGACATAGCAAAGCAATACGCGATACCAAATTTTGATCAAGACGATATGTTTAATCCGCAAATAGCATACAAATTTGCCAATATTCACCTAGATTATCTTGAAAAATCGCTAAAAAGCCCCGTTTTTATTGCGTATGCTTACAATGGTGGGCTTGGTTTTACACGTAAGACACTGCGCCAAGAGGATCTGTTTAAACGCGGGAAATTTGAGCCGTTTTTATCAATGGAGCTAGTCGCATACGCAGAGAGTCGCGAATACGGCAAGCGTGTTTTGGGCAATTTTGTCGTTTATAGCCAAATTTTAGGTGAAAATGTATCGGTGCGAAAGCTACTTGATGATCTGCTTGTGCCACAAAATAGCGATTTTATTCGCTAAATTTGCGCTTTGAAATTTGGTATGAAATTTAGTGCCAAATTTTTTAACCCAGCGCGAATAAAATTTGATTTAAATTTGCATGAAATTTAGCGGTAATTTCATGTAAATTCGCGCAATTTTTACAAAACGAAAAACGTCCGTTTTACCTTTATCAAAACAAAAAATCCGCACATTTATACAGATAATTTCTAAAAATGAACTAAATACAAACTCAAATTAAAAAGATGAAAGATAAAATCACCCACAAAAAAATATAGATAAAGAAAGATACAACAATTAAATTTGACGCAAAATTTACCTTAAAATTTTGCGTCAATTTACCCAAATCTAATATAAAAATTTAAAATTTGAGCATAAATTTGCACCCAAATTTGTCAATCTTTTAGCTTGATTTTTGGATTCCAATACATTGATTTTGAAATTTTATTTATTACAAAATTTACTCTTATCCCGCTATTTGTCTCATAACTCAAATTTAACGTATCAGCCATAATTTGGGGCGCAATAATTTGTGCGTGAGCTCCCCATTTCATAGAAAAATCACTAAATTTCAACATCTTTGAGCCATCATTTAAAGGTTCAAATTTAGCACTTATGCCATTAATTTTTACAGAGTTTTCGCGTGGCGCATCATCTGGAAAATATGAGAGCAAAATATATTCGTGCGTATCGTTTTCATCTAAAATCAAAACAGGATTTATATAGCTAGCAAGCGCGACGTAGCGTCTATCTGGCTTTATAAATTCAAATTTTTTCGTGTAGGCTAAAATCTCGTTTTTTTGCGGATCGTGAGCGAAATTTTTATCAACACAACCGCTAAAAATGAGCAAAAGCGCGGACAAAATCAGTTTTTTCATATTTGAGCCTTTTTATAAATTTCGCGCAATTGTAGCAAAATTTAGCCTTTGTAAAACTCTATTTTGTTATAATCGCGCGTTTTTAATTTTAAGGAAAAAATATGCAAGAAATTATCAATTCAATCAAAGAAATCGCGATAAAAATCGCTGATGAAGTCAAATTTACCGACCTTTCATACACACAAAATCAAAATTCCACAGGCGACACACAGCTAAAATTAGACGTAAAATCAGACGCAATAATAACCGAAATTTTAAGCAAAAATAGCAACGTAAAAGCCCTAATTAGCGAAGAAAAAGATGAAATTTTAACAATCAACGAAGATGCAAATTTCATCATCGCTTATGATCCACTTGATGGCTCAAGTCTTGTTGATGTAAATTTAAGCGTGGGCTCAATTTTTGGAATTTACGATGGAAAAATCGAGCCAAATGCCCTAAAATGCGCCATTTATGCGGTTTATGGGCCTAGATTGGAGCTGGTAATTTGCATCAATACGCCAAAGCTTTACCGATTAAATAGGGCTGGTGAATTTGAGTTTATCCGCGAATTAAAATTAAACGAAAAGGGCAAATTAAACGCAACTGGCGCGACTCAACAAAATTGGAGCACCACGCATAAAAAGCTTGTGCAATCTTTATTTGATGAGGGTTATAGGCTAAGATATTCGGGCGCAATGGTCGCTGATTTGCACCAAATTTTATTAAAAGGCGGCGGATTATTTAGCTATCCAGCCACATCAGATCACACGCAAGGAAAGTTGCGCGTTACGTTTGAGGTACTGCCGTTTGCATTCATCTACGAGCGCGCAAATGGAGCGACTAGCGATGGAAAAAACTCAACACTATTTGACATAAAAATCACAAAAATCCACCAAACTACGCCGTGTTTTTTTGGCTCAAAATACGAGATCGCAAAACTTCACGAAATTTATGGACAAAATTAAATGGAAAACAACACAAAACTTCAAGCCGATTTTGAAAACGCTAAAAACGAGCTTGAAATTTGTCAAAATTCACACGGATTTACAAGCTGTTTTAACTGCGAAAAGCTCCTAGATTGCGCTATTCGGGACACTTATGTAGAAAACACCTACAAGATGCTTTCAAAAGGCGAAAACAGCGACTTTGATTTTTAAATTTTTAAAGGAAAAAGATGAAAAAATTTATAACAACACCGATTTATTATGTAAATGACGTCCCACACATCGGACACGCTTATACGACTATTATTGCCGATACTTTAGCGCGTTTATGGCGATTGCAAGGCGATGAAGTCTATTTTATGACAGGCACAGACGAACACGGACAAAAGATAGAAGAAGCAGCGCGCGCGCGCAATTTCACACCGCGCGAATATGCCGATGAAATTTCTGCTAAATTTCGCAATTTATGGGACGAATTCGAGATTAGCTACGATGCATTTGTGCGCACAACAAGCGACGAGCACACAAAAACCGTGCAAAATGCGTTTGAGATTATGTATAAAAAAGGTGACATCTACAAGGGCGAATATAGCGGATCGTATTGTGTGAGCTGTGAGAGTTTTTTCCCTGAAAACCAGCTAATTGATGGCGAATTTTGTCCAGATTGTGGCAAAAAAACGCGAATAGTTAAAGAAGAGAGCTACTTTTTCCGCCTTTCAAACTATCAAGACGCGCTGTTAAAATGGTATGAAAATAATGATTGTATTTTGCCAAAATCCAAAAAAAATGAGATTGTAAATTTCGTAAAAAGCGGATTAAAAGATCTATCCATCACGCGCACGAGTTTTGATTGGGGTATAAAATTGCCTGAGATTATAAACGATCCAAAGCACGTGATTTACGTGTGGCTTGATGCTTTATTAATCTATCCAAGCGCGCTAGGATTTTTACGAGATGGCGAAAAAATGGAGTTTTGGCAAAACACAACCCATCTCGTGGGAAAGGATATTTTGCGCTTTCACGCTGTTTATTGGCCGGCGTTTTTGATGAGCCTTGGCGTTGATTTACCGCGCCACATCGGAGCGCATGGCTGGTGGACTAGAGATGGCAAAAAAATGAGCAAAAGTCTAGGAAATGTCGTCAATCCGCGCGAAGTGGCAAACGCATACGGGTTAGAACAATTCCGCTACTTTTTGCTACGCGAGGTGCCGTTTGGACAAGATGGCGACTTTTCTCAACGCACATTTATCACGCGAATTAACGGCGAACTTTGCAACGATTTAGGTAATCTTTTGGGGCGAATTATCGGCATGAGTTCAAAATACTCATCAAACGAAATAAACTCTAAAAATGTAACGAAATTTTTTACCGATGAGCTAAAATTGGCACAAGAATTTATAGAAAATGCGCTCAAATTTATTGATGAAATTTCAACAAGTAAATTTTTAGAAGAACTTTGGAAAGTACTAAATTTGGCAAATTTATCCATCACAAAATACGAGCCGTGGAATTTGATGAAAAACGGCGAAACAGACAAAGCGTGCGCTCTTGTGGGACTTTGCGCGAATTTACTTGCGCGTGTGGCGATGCTTCTTTCGCCTGTTATGCCTCGCGCTTGCAACAAAATCGCAAGTGCGCTTGGGTTTGAAATTTCGCCTATTTTTTACACGCGTTTAATAAAAAATGGTGAAATTTTAGATTTCATCTCACACCAAAGCGAACCGCTATTTGCAAAAGTGGAAAATGAGCTCTTAGATACCCCGCCGAAAATTTCTAGCGAAATTTCTAAAACCACGACGCAAAATGAGCAAGAAATTCCACAAATTAAAATAGATGATTTCAAAAAATCTATTATTAAAGTAGGCACGATTTTAGAGTGTGAAAACATCGCTGGTAGCGAGAAATTACTCAAATTTAAAATCGATTTAGGCGAAAATGCGCCTCGTCAAATAATCAGCGGAATCGCCAAATTTTATACTCCTAGCGAATTAGTTGGAAAGCAAGTTTGCGTCTTAGCAAATTTAAAACCAGCCAAAATTTTTGGGCACATTAGCGAGGGCATGATTTTGAGCGCAGAAGATGGAAAATTAACGCTACTTTCGACATTATCATCTGTAAAAAATGGCGCGATTGTAGGATAATTTGTGGCAAATTTTATGAGATTTGCCAAGAATTTGGCGCAAATTTAAACTAAATTTGACGTCAAATTTAACCGCGTGCGCGAAGCTTTTCTACCCTAGCGGCGCAAATTTAAAGGTCAACTTAGCAAAATGAATATCATAAATTTAGCACGTTTAATTGATGGCAAAATGCTTACAAAACCACAAATTTCAAGTGTGGAGAGTTTTGTTTTTACACCTAACGAAGCAAAATTAGCGAGTGCATTTTTTGCCAAACAAACTGATAAAAATACTCAAAAAATAGCGATCGAAAATGGTGCTTATGCGATTATTTTTGCTGGTAAATGCGAGATTTTAAGCGACGAAATAGCATATATTCGCGTTGAAAATTTAACTCGCGCCGTAATTGAGCTTACAAAATATTTTGCCAATGAAAAAGAATTAAAATTTATCTGCTTATCACCAATTAGCGCGCAAATCGCACGTATTTCAAATTTGAATAAATTTGGAACATTTTTAAATGATGATGTGAAAGAAAATTTTGTGAAAATTTTCTCTGCATTAAATAAGAGTTTTGTTTTTGGCGAAAATATTGATTTGATCGCAACAAATTTTACACAACTAGAAAAAAATAGCGATTTTGAGCTTTTGTCGCCACAGCTGTTTAATTCTAGCTTTGTTTTTGACGATAAAATTTATAGGAATTTGGCGATTTCGCCATTTTTTTTAGATGAAATTTGCGGACTTTTAAATTTTGCTAAGCAGCAAAATTTTGAGCTAAAATTTGGTGATTTGCGCGAATTTCGCCACTTTGAACCGATTTTTATAAACTCAAAATTTGAAATTTTGCCATTTGGTATGAGTGAAAAAGTGCTAATTTTTGAAAGCGACGAGATGGCTTTTGAGGCGCAAATTAATTTTTTGCAAAGCTATACGCGAGATGAAATTTTGATAATTCGCGACCAATTTGAGCTTTTGGCACTGCAAAGCAAAGAGTATAAATACGCGCTAATTTTGGGCAAAAGTAGCGATTTTGGCGAAATTTTACATGTAAGAAATGATGAATTTAATCTGTTTGAGTGAGTGCTATTTTTGAAATTTTAAATTGTTTAATTTCGCTTTGTTTAGTTAATTTGCAGTTTAAAACGCAAACGCCAAGAGATTATTAAAGTATTTATATTTGCAACTTCTCAACGTTTAAAAGATTGCTCACTTTTTGTCATCACTCTCCATATTTTAAGAGAGTTTAAAGTTTTGTAAAATATTTTACAAATTTATCTCTGCTCAACTCTTTTTATCCAAGCAAAAAGCTCGTCTAGGTCGTAGTCTCCGCCGTGTCCTTGCCCCCAGACCGCTTCGAAATCAACCTCTTTGCCAGCATTTTTAAGCGAGAGTGCGAGCATAGCAGGCACGG
>CAUTSW010000073.1:0-6399 GCA_963541085.1 uncultured Campylobacter sp. | reverse complement strand
TAAATTTTCGCGCGAAGGTTGCGGAATAATGAGATCTAAATTTCTAATCCCAAGCGTCTCTTTTGCATATAGCGAATACAAATTTATATGGCTAGAATTTGCCAGCTCGCGCAAAATTTTTTCATCTTTGCTGATTAGGTAGGTCCAAAATTTGGCGTTGTCGCGTCTGTGCGGGGATTTGTTTAGTGTCTGTTGTGCGCGATAAAATAGCGCGTAGGCGTTGTCATTTTTGCCGTGCATTAGCGCATTTATTCCCGCCCAAAAAGCCCCCTCACCACGCGCATAAGTAGCGTCTATTTTTGCAAAAGATGCGCGGAGTTTTGGCAACTTTTTATTTATCACTAAATCTTGCATAAAATCGCCAAATTTCTCATAAGATGCTAGTTTTGAAGCAAATTCGCTTGATAAATTTATATCAAATTTGGCGTTTTTATCTGTGTCGTAAATTTTAAAAAATCCACTCACATTTTGTGTAGAAATCAGATGTTCTAGCGGATTTTTTTCCCGCATTGCGTAGATTAAATCTATTTGTTCGCTCGATTTTCCAAATTTTGTAACTAGCTTATTTAGCGTGTTTTTATCTAAATTTTGAGCGATTTTTTGCGTTAAAAGCACTGTTAAACAGCTAGAATTTGCGTCTAATAGGCTAAATTTGGCGCAACCTTTTTTTTGTACAGGAAGCGCGCCAAAAATCCGCGCCATCTCTTTTCCTACTTTGCCTTTGTTGCGATAAATTTCATATCGTAACTCTTTCATTTGAGCTTTGTCGTATTTAGTTTGAGTTAAAAGCCTATGAATGTAGTAGTCTTTTGCGAGTGATTTTGGCTCATCTTTTATCTCTTCATAGCTTTTAATCTGCGCATTTAGCGTCAAAACCGCCAAAAATAGGGCGTAAAATGCAAATTTCACTATATGCTCCTTGCTAAGTTTAGTATCATAAAATCTAAAAATTGAAGTGCAATTATTATTACAAGTGGCGAAAAATCGATCCCGCCAAAGCTAGTGGATATATTTTTTCGCACTAAATCAAATAAAGGTTCGCTCAAAATGTAGAAAAATCTAACGATTTTACGCGCCAAAGGGTGCGCCAAATTTAGCGGTAAAAAGCTGATTAAACACGCAATTATTATGATAAAAATGTAAATTTGAATCAAAAAATGCAGAGCAATCACAAGAAAATTTAAAATACTCATAGTGCTACAACCGCGCGAATTTCATCACGTATTAGTGGGAAAAGTTCGCTAAGCTCTGGGCCGTGTTCGCTGTTTGTTAAAAGTAGTCTTAAAGGCATAAAAAACGCCTTGCCTTTAAGTGCGCTTTTTTTCATCAAATTTGATTTAAATTCGTTAAATTCGGCTGGAATTTCACTCTCATTTAAAATCAAATTTCTTAAAATTTCAGCATTTTCGCGCCACTCTTCGCTGATATTTTTTGGTGAAAAAATAGCTGAAATTTTCGCGCTAATCTCTGGGATTAGGCTACTTTCTTGCGTATAAAATCTAATCAAATTTGCGCGCGAAATCTCTAGCGAAAAAAGTTCAGACAAACGCTCATCGCTTGCACGTTTTATATGTTCGCGGTTGATTTGTGCTAGTTTTGTGATGTCAAATTTGGCTGGATTTTTTGATATTTTTGTGATGTCAAACCACTGCGCCGCCTCTTCTATTGTAAAAATTTCGCACGGCGTTTTATTTCCCAATAAAATAAGATAATTTGCGATCGCTTCTGGCATATAACCACACTCTAAGAGCCATTTTACCGACGATGAGCTATCACGTTTGCTCATTTTTTTGCCTTCGTTATCTAGGATAATTGGCAGGTGGGCATACTGGATTTTTTCGCTAAAACCAACACACTCTCTTATCCACTCTTGTTTTGGCGTGTTGCTTACGTGATCTTCGCCACGTATGACAAATGTAACGCCTTCTAGCATATCATCAATCGCACACGCGAAGTTATATGTTGGCGTTTTATCTTCGCGCATGATAACAAAACTATCGATATTTTCAGGCTCAAACGAAATTTCTCCTTTAATTGCGTCTTTAAATTTCATCGTGCTGGCGGGCTTTTTCATGCGTATTACAAATGGCTTTTCACACTCTAAAACCTGCTCATCACTAAGCCTTTCACACGTGCCATCGTAGCGGTATGCTTCGCCATTTTGCTTTGCTAGCTCCTTTTTTTGTGCCAAAATTTCACTAGAGCAAAAGCAACAAAACGCCTTTTTATCCATTAAAAGTTTGTGCGCAAATTCGCGGTGAAATTTGAGATTTTTGCTTTGGTAATAAAGCGTTTGCCACTTGATACCAAATTTATGCAAAATTTCTTGAATTTCTTCTTCTTTTCCCTCGATATTTCGCGCTGTGTCGGTGTCTTCGATGCGTAAAATAAAGCCACTTTTATCTTTTATTGAACAAATATAGTTAAAAATTGCGGCGCGCAAATTTCCAATATGCATATCGCCTGTTGGTGATGGGGCAAAACGATACATTTTTGATCCTTGTTTGTAAAAATTAAGGCGCAATTATACACGATTAGCGTGCAAAATGGCGAAATTTTGGCTAATATACGCGCACAAATTTAACAAAAATTTAAAAAAGGCACGAGATGAGAAAGCTAATTTCACGTATTTTTGGCGCGATTGCCGATACGAAATTTCCTAAATTTATACAAATTTTTATCAACGAAAAATATGTAAATTTCTTTAAAATTGATATGAGTGAGTTTGAAAATGTGCGAAGTTTTCCAACTCTTAATGCGCTTTTTACTCGCAAATTAATCAAACCGCGCCAAATCCCTAGCCAAAAAGATGCGCTGATTTGCCCTGTGGATAGTGAAATTTTATCTTTTGGCAAGGCGCAAAAAACTAGTGCGATTAGCATAAAAGGGTGCGAATATGAGATAGATGAGCTGCTTGATGAGAGCTTTGAAAATTGTGAGTTTGAATATGTAAATTTCTATCTTTCACCGCGCGATTATCACCACTATCATGCCCCTTGTGATCTGCAAATTTTATCTGCACTTTATATCCCTGGCGCGCTAAAATCGGTGGCAAAAAGTGCGCTTTTGAGAACACCAAATTTATACGCTAAAAACGAGCGAGTGATTTTAAAATGTGTGGCGAAAAATGGCAAATTTATCTGGCTTGTGTTTGTTGGGGCGCAAAATGTCGGGCGCATGAAATTTGATTTTGATGAGAACATTAAAACAAATGCAAAAAACGGGCTGAAATTTGAGCGAAAATATGAGAATTTGCATGTTAAAATTGGCGAACATTTGGGTAATTTTGAGCTTGGCTCGACGCTTGTATTATTGGCGCAAAGTGGCGCGATAGAGATTATAAATGATAAAAATATTGTTAAATTTAGCGAAATTTTAGGAAAAATTAAATTTTAATTATAAATTCACGAAAAAAACAGTAAAATCGCCCCCGAATTTCCATTTTATAGATGTATAAAGGAGTGAAGATGAGTAGAGCTTTTACGATGATTGAACTAATTTTTGTGATTGTGGTGCTCGGAATTTTGGCTGGTGTTGCGATACCTAAACTTGCGGCGACGCGCGATGATGCGACGCTTGCTGCTATGAGAGCTAATCTTGCGACGATTATGACTGCTGTGCAAACGCAACACGGGGCTGATTTAATCGCTGGAAATAGCGCGTGGAAGACGTTAAATTTTACAACAGCAGATAAAGATGCAGATACGCATTATAATCTTAGCTCTTTGCTATCAAAACCTATGAAAATAGATGAAGATTGTTCAAAAATACACAATGGTTTTTGTGGCGGTGACGATAATACGGTTACAATAGTCGTTGGTGGCAAAGAAACCACGGTTACATTTAATACAGCAAATGGAACATTTGATTGTGGTGATGATAAAGCTGGTGTTTGTAAATAACTTTTTAAATCAAATCTTTTAATGTATTATAAAATCGCGATTTTAGGGGTTAATTTAACCCCTTTAATCTACTCTTCAAATTTAGTTTTAAAGCCTTTTTCTATTGTTTTAGTCCCTGTAAAGAATAAGATTGTTCGCGGTGTTGTCCTATCTGATAGCGAAAAATTTGGTTTAAAAACGCTCGAAATTTTAAGCCAAACAGATGAATATTTCACGCAAATTCAAGTAAATTTAGCCAAATTTTGCGCGCAATATTACGTGTGTGAAATCGGCGTGGCATTCGGACTTTTTACGCCAAATTTAAGCGATAAGCCGGTAGAAAATTTGTTATCAAACAAGGCTTTAAACGAAGATTTGATTCAACAAACCAAAAACGACACGCGAAATTGTGATGAGATTTTTAAATCTCCAAAATTAAACGAAATCCAGCAAAAAGCATTTGATTTTTGCGAACAAAACCAGAGTGCTTTGATTTTTGGCGATACGGGTTGTGGAAAGAGTGAAATTTATATTTCGATTATCACAAAGTGCCTAAATGCGGGGCGTCAGGCACTATTTTTGATGCCTGAAATCTCTTTAACTCCACAAATGGAACGCAGATTGCGCGAGTATTTTGGCGAAAATTTAGCTATTTGGCACTCAAAAATTTCGCCTACAAAAAAGGCTCAAATTTTGGCCGATTTTTATGATAAAAAGATAAAACTCATAGCCGGGGCGCGTTCGGCGCTCTTTTTGCCTTTTAAAAATTTAGGTCTTATTATCGTCGATGAAGAGCACGATGATAGCTATAAATCAAGTGAAAATCCGCGTTATAACGCTCACGATCTAGCACTTTTTATCGCAAAAAAGATGAATATTCAAATCGTATTAGGCTCTGCGACACCGCTTTTAACAAGCATCCAAAAACACCCGCATTTTCGCATAAAAGGGACATTTTTCAAAAGCGAAAAAGAGTTTATTTTTGATAAAAACACGACTCAAATTTCGCCCGTTATTCGCGCTAAGCTACGTGAATGCATCGAAAATCACCACCAAGCGATTATTTTTTTGCCAACTCGCGCGAATTTTAAATATGTCTCTTGCGCAAATTGCGGTGAGCTCATAAAGTGCCCGCATTGCGCTGTTGCGATGAGTTTGCACGCGGATAAAAATATGCTTAAATGCCACTATTGCTCTCATACGCAATTTTTTGGTGCTACGTGTGCAAAGTGCGGTAAAAGCGAGTGGGTGCATAGAAAAATCGGCACAAATGAGCTGATTTCGCAATTTAAAAGTGAATTTAAAGATGTTAAATTTGCCAAATTTGATCGCGATGAGATTACGACGCAAAAAAAACTAGAAAAAGCACTTCGCGATTTTAACGACGGCGCGATTGATGTGCTTATTGGGACGCAGATGCTTAGCAAAGGGCACGATTATCACAATGTGCGATTGTGTGTGATTATGGGGCTTGATGATATGCTTGGGTATGCCGATTTTATGGCACGTGAGCGGACTTTGGCGCTGGCGATTCAGCTTAGTGGGCGTGCTGGGCGGATGGGGCTTGGGCACGTGATAATTCAGTCGATGCAGAGCGAATTTTTTCGTGCGTATGTGGAAAATTATGATGGATTTTTGCGTGATGAGATGATTTTTCGGGCTAGATTGTATCCGCCGTTTGCGCGGTTGATGCGGATTTTGATTAGCGATAAGAGCGATGAGAGAGCTTGTAAAATCATGAATGAGTGTGTAAATAGGCTAAAAATGGCTCAAAAAACTCTAAATTCGCACTTTAGCGCAGAAAATGAGCCTAAAATTTCACAAAATTCAGATGAGATTCGCGCCGATGTTGTCGCAAAAAATAGTGCTGATTTTAATCTAACTGGTGTGAAAAATGGTGGATTAGATGAGGCGATTAAGATTAAAATTCGTGCCGATTTACTAAAAGAATTTGACGCAAAAGAGCCAAAATTTGAGATCATAGGCTACGGAAAAGCGCAAATCGAATATATCGCGTCAAAATTTCGATATCAAATTTTGCTTCGCGCAAACGATTGGCGGTTTTTAAATTTTGCGGCGAAAAAGTGCGATTTAAGCAAGGTTCAAATCGATCCAGACCCGATAAATTTTAGTTAGATGTGGCTAAAATTTGCGTTTTGAAATGCGAAAAATGAGAAAATATCTAAATTTTAAAGCGGATTTTAATGCCATAAGAATAGGTAAAATCTTAAAAATCCAGCGTTTAATATGCAAAAATGCAATTATAAATTTGTTATAAAATTTGGCTAATGCCGACATTAATTTTACGAGATTAACGGCTGTTTTTGAGGTTTAGGCTTAAGCTTAAAAATTCTCTTTTAATAGTCAATTTAACCAATGTGTTAAATATGTTGTTCCAAATAAAATATTTTTTAAAAACTTGCTAGATAACCAATTAGATGAAATAAATTCGCCTTTAAATACTATTTTTTACGCAATTTAAAAGAGCTAACAAATTTACATAAAAAGCTCAAGTTAA
>CAUTSW010000072.1:0-6422 GCA_963541085.1 uncultured Campylobacter sp. | reverse complement strand
TGTGAGTGAGATTTTTTTTGATGGTTTTTGTGTGCAGGTTAGTTCAGAAAGCAGCAAAAAAAGCCGATAGATTGGCAAGTGAAGGGCTTGTAAGCATAGATGTAGCAGATGATTTTAGCAAAGCAACTATAATTGAGGTAAATTGCGAAACAGATTTTGTTGAAAGAAATGAGAAATTTATAAATTTAGTTAAAAATACAAGCACACACATCCAAAATAAAGGTATAAAAGACGCAGACGAACTAAATTCTAGCGAAATCGAAGGCGTTAAATTTGAAGAGTATTTAAAAAATCAAATCGCAACAATTGGCGAAAATTTAGTTGTTCGCAGATTTGAGACTATTCAAGGCGAAGTTGTAAATGGTTATTTGCACTCAAATGGCAAAATAGCTGTAATAATCAGCGCAAATTGCGGTAAAGCAGACAAGACAAAAGTGGCAACACTTTTAAGACAATTTTGTATGCACGCAGCAGCGATGAAACCGCAAGTTATCAGCTATAAAGATCTATCTCTTGATTTTGTTGAAAAAGAGTGCGTTGCATTAAGAGCTGAACTTGCAAAAGAGAATGAAGAGTTAAAACGCCTTGGCAAACCTTTAAATCATATTCCAGAATTTGCAAGTCGCCTGCAACTAAGCGATGAGCAGATTAAAAAAGCAGAAGATGAGATTAAAGACGAGTTAAGAAAAGAGAATAAACCTGAGAAAATTTGGGACAAAATTATTCCTGGAAAATTAAGCAGATTTATAGCTGATAATACGATTTTAGATCAAAGGCTAACGCTTTTAAGCCAATTTTTCGTAATGGATGATAAAAAAACAATTGAAGAAGTTATTGCTGATGCAAGTAAAGAACTAGGCGATAAAATCGAAATTACAGGCTATGTAAGATACGAAGTTGGCGAAGGCTTAGAGAAAAAAGAACAAGATTTTGCAGCAGAAGTTGCAGCACAAATTGGCTAAAAATGGAACTTTTAAAGGGCGAAAATTTAACTCATGCGTTTGATTATACGCTCTTTGAAAATATAAATTTAACTATAAATAGTGGCGAAAGCGTGGCGATTCTTGGCGTTAGCGGATGTGGAAAATCCACGCTTTTGCATATATTCGCGACACTTTTGCGACCAAACTTTGGTGAAATTTACTTTAATGGGCGCGGAATTTATTCATTAAATGATGATGAAAGAGTAAAAATTAGACGCGATAAGTTTGGAATAATCTTTCAATCTCACTATCTTTTTAAAGGTTTTAGTGCTTACGAAAATATTGAGTTAAGTTCTACCTTAACAAATCAAAAAATTGATACAAATTTGATAGAAAAACTTCAAATTTCACACATATTAAAAAATAAAGTCGGCGATCTAAGTGGTGGTCAGCAACAGCGCGTCTCCATCGCACGAGTGCTTTGCAAACGTCCAAAAATCATATTTGCAGATGAACCAACTGGAAATCTAGATCAAAATACTGCCCATGAAGTGATGAGTGTGATTTTTGATTATGTGCGCGAAAACTCGGGCGGATTAATGCTTGTAACGCACGATGAAAACATTGCAAAAAGTTGCTCTAAAATTTATAGATTACACGAGAAAAAATTAGAACTTTTATAATATAAAGTTCCCAAATAATAGGCGCTTTTTAAGTAAATATTGATGAAATTTATCATAAAATCGGCGTTATTTTTCAACAAGGTGTGCAGATGAAAGTTTTGTTTAACGGCGAAAATCAAATCGTTTCGAATATTGTTGCGATATGTTGCGAACAAGCAGGTTGCAATTTAGTTGAGCAAAATGAACAAGATTTTAGCCTTTTTATCATAGATTATGATGATGATTTTGACAAAATTTACAACACCCAAAATACAGACTCAGATAATTTTACAACACAATCAGATCAAATTTTAGATGAAACAATCCAAAGTTGTAAAAATTTAGAAGATGAAGCAAACTACCAACATGAGCAAAAGATAAATTTTGATTTAGAAAAAACACTATTTTTATTACCAAAAAATAAATTTGCAAATTTTAACGTAAAATACAAAATCGCAAAACCATTTTTGCCGATGGAGCTTATCAAATTTCTTTGTGATTATAATTCACATCAAAATTTGGTCGCACAAAATTTAGAAAATATTAGCAATTTAAGCTCTATTTTAGATGATATCGACAAGTTAGATGACGATTATTTTCAAAACACAAAACAGATATCACAAGAAAACAGCGATACCAACGAGATAGAAGAGCTTATTGAACAAGGATACTCTCTAGAAGAGATTGCTGATATTTTAGAAAATCAAACAGAACAAAATGAGTATGTTTTAAAATTTGATGATTTATCAAATAGTGCAAATTTAAATATTCAAAACCAATTAGATGAGCGTTTCGCGCTAGATTTAGAGGATAAAAACAAACAAAGTAGTGATGAAATTTCAGCAAAACAGCTTTGCGATTTCAAAAAATATCTCGTCCAAATTGGACAAAACGTAATCAAGGACGAAATTGCAAAATCAAATTTCGCCAAAATTTTATCAAATACACAAATTTACATAGAGTTAATATGAATGAAATCAACGGAAATTTAATAGTAATTTCAGGGCCAAGCGGAAGCGGCAAAAGCTCGCTGATTAAGCGTTTAATGAGTGAAGAAAAAAATATCTATTTTTCAATCTCATCAACCACGCGCCCACCGCGCGAAAATGAACAACATGGCGTAAATTACTTTTTCATAAGTGAAGACGAATTTAAAAAAAGCATTGAAAATGACGAATTTATAGAGTGGGCAAAGGTACATAATTTCTACTATGGCACATCGATAAATAAAATTTATGAGGCGTTAAAATTAGGTAAAAACGTAATTTTTGATATTGACGTGCAAGGGCACGAAATTGTGTGCAAAAAAATCTTAAATTTGACATCTATTTTTATAACCACAGCCACAGCCACCGAACTAAAAAACCGTTTATTAAAGCGCAATACAGACGATATTGCGACAATACAAAGACGCCTAGATAATGCTACTGGCGAGATGAAATTTATAAAAAATTACGATTATTTGATTATTAATGACGATTTTGAACGCGCATATTTACAATTTAAGTCAATATATCTAGCCACAAAATCGCGAGTGGCAAATATAAATTTAGATTTCATAAAAAATTGGCAAAAAAATTGAAAGGATAAAAATGGGAACGTTTAGTGTTTGGCATTGGCTTGTAGTTTTAGTTGTGATTGTCTTACTTTTTGGTTCAAAAAAGATCCCCGAACTAGCAAAAGGTGTTGCGAGTGGGATTAAGACATTTAAAAAAGAGATAAAAGATGACGAAGCGGAAAAAATCGAAGATAAAAAAGATATAAACGAAGAGAAAAGAGTATAAAATTGAGAGAATTAATCAAAAAAGAAGTTGCAAATTTTATTAAAGATGATTTTATAATCGAGAGTCCAAAGGATAAAAAATTGGCGCATTTTGCGACACCAATCGCATTTTCATTGGCAAAATCGCTCAAAAAATCGCCCAAAAGTATCGCCGAAGATTTGAACACACAAATTTCAAGCGATAAATTCGAGGTTTGTGCATTAAATGGCTATATAAATTTCAGATTAAAACCAGATTTTATAGATAAATTAACGACCTTTGCGCTACAAAATCCACAAAATTTTGCCAAAGCTCAAACAACAAGCAATGCTATTGATAACACAAATTCGCAAAGCACAATGATCGAATACGTAAGCGCAAATCCCACAGGACCGCTACATATTGGGCATGTGCGTGGCGCAGTTTTTGGTGATACACTAGCGCGAGTTGGACGATATTTAGGACATCAAATTTTTACAGAATATTACATAAATGACGCTGGAAATCAGATTGAAAATTTAGGAATTTCTATCATTTTGGCTGGTAGAAAGCTGTTTTTTAGTGAAGATGTAGAGTATCCGCAAAACGCTTATAAAGGCGAATATATCGAGACTCTAGCGCACGAAGCAAAAGATGAGTTTGGCGAAAACATTTTCGATAACGCAAGTTGCGAGAAATTAAGCATCTGGGGCAAAGATAAAATGCTTAATTTAATCAAATCAAATTTAAACGAAGCGGGGATAAAAATCGACAACTACGTCAGCGAAAAATCCCTTTACA
The DNA here is from genome assembly GCA_963541085.1 of uncultured Campylobacter sp. Taxonomy (GTDB): domain Bacteria; phylum Campylobacterota; class Campylobacteria; order Campylobacterales; family Campylobacteraceae; genus Campylobacter_B. Next base: position 2,294 of record CAUTSW010000072.1, on the reverse strand, counting down.
ATGAGCTTAAACCGACCATTACAAAGCTAGAAAAATGCGGTGGAATCTACCATCAAGATGATAAAATTTGGATTAAATCAAGCCAAATTGGCGACGAAAAAGACCGCGTTGTCGTTCGCGATGATGGTCGCCCGACATATTTAGCTGGCGACATCGTCTATCACAACAATAAATTTGAGCGAAATTTTGGGCACTACATCAACATTTGGGGCGCAGATCACCACGGATATATAGCGCGAATTAGGGCTAGTTTGCACTTTTTAGGCTACGATGAGAACCGCTTGGAATTTATTTTGATGCAGATGGTAAGCCTTTTAAAAGATGGCGAAACCTTTAAAATGAGCAAACGCGCAGGAAATTTCGTATTAATGAGCGATGTTGTACACGAGATCGGAAGTGACGCATTACGTTTTATTTTTATCAGCAAAAAACCAGACACCGCGCTTGAATTTGACATAAAAGATCTCAAAGTGCAAGATAGTTCAAACCCGATCTTTTATATCAACTATGCCTACGCTAGAATTAATCAAGTTTTTGCAAAAGCCGGCAAAAACTCACAAGATATAATCAATGCGGATTTGGCAAATTTAGATGAAAATGCACTCAATTTAGCCTATGAAGCACTAAGCTTAGATGATGTTTTAATAGACGCTTTTGAGAGTAGAAATTTGCAAAAAATCCCAGATTTCCTAAAAAATCTCAGTGCAAATTTCCATAAATTTTACAATGAAAACCGTGTTTTAGGTAGCCAAAACGAGGACGCGCTTTTAAAGCTTTTTGCCCTTGTTGCGCTTAGTTTAAAAACCGCGCTAAATTTAATAGGAATTGAGCCAAAAACTAAAATGGAAAAAGACGATGCAAAATGATGATAAAAAAATAGTTGAAGAAAATATCAAAAATTTACTAAAAAACCGCGATGAAATTTTTAAATTTCTAGATGAAAATAGCGAAAAGATTGGTGAGACTGATGTCTTTGATTTCGCAAAATGCAAAGAGCTGGATTTTAAGCAAACTTACGCAAAATTTTACGCCTACGATTATGCGATCCGCAAACTCTTGCCATATCTTTACAAATCTTACGAGGTAAAATTCGATGTCTGAGATACGTCTAAATAGAGCCGCTTACATCCACAATATCACGCAAATCGCCAATAAAGTAGGCGGTGTGGATAAAATTTTACTCGTCTTAAAAGACAACGCCTACGGGCACGGTGTAGGGATTCTAGCTCCGCTTGCACGTGAGCTTGGCGTCAAAAATGTCGCTGTAAAAAATGAGCGCGAAGCGTATGAAATTCGTCAATTTTTCGATCAAATTTTAATCCTTTCGCACATTCCAACTGGCGCAGAAGATGATAGTTTTATCTACGCGATAAATGAAATTGACGATTTTAAAAAGCTAAAAACTGGCACAAAGGTCCATATCGCTGTCGATACTGGTATGCGAAGAAATGGGCTTAAAATCGATGATTTAGAGTATGGGATTAGACTTTGCAGAGAGCTAAAATTTGAGTTAAAAGGTGTTTTTACCCATTTTTTTGCTGCCGATGAGAGTAGCAAAAGCTACGATTTACAACGCAAAGAATTTGCAAACGCAAAAGAGATAGCGCAAAAAGTCGGGCGCGAATGCGGATTTTACGATGTCGTATTTCACTGCGAAAACACAGCGGCCACCGAGCGCGAAAGCAAATTTGAACACGATTTTGTGCGCGTTGGCATGGCACAATATGGCTATTCGCAATATAAAAATGGCTTAGATTTACAAAGAGTTCTCTCGCTTTTTGCAAATCGCGTAAGCTCTAGAACAATAAAAAAAGGCGAAAGCACCGGTTATAACGGAGTGTTTATCGCGCCAAAAGATATGAAAATCGCGACATATGATTTAGGGTATGGCGATGGACTTTTGCGCTACAATGGCAAGGGCGATTTACGGCTTGGCAACGGCGAACAAATATTAGGAAAAATGTCTATGGATAGCTTTTGTGCGTCAAATTGCGGAGGCGAAATTTGTGTGTTTGATGACGCGCGAGTATGGGCTGAATTTTTTGGGACGATAAGCTACGAAATTTTAGTAAAACTATCACCACAAATAAAACGCATTCTTGTATAATTTTCGCGCCATTTAGTGGATTTTATAGCGCAAAAACATCTTAAGTATTTGTAAGATTTAAGATAAAAGTCAAGAAAAATTTAATCTATTTTTAATTGTTTTTGTGAAATTGTTTGAAATTGTTTGAAATTTTGAAATTTTGCTTGATTTTGGTGTTTGTTTGTAGCTTAAACTTCCTTGACTTTCA
>CAUTSW010000071.1:0-6446 GCA_963541085.1 uncultured Campylobacter sp. | reverse complement strand
ATTAAATTAACGTTTTGCTTTGTTTAGACTCTTATATTGCTTCATAATTTGTTTTGTTATTTTTTTGTATTTTATTTATTTGATTTATTTATAAATAAGTCAGTTTACTATTGGAAATAAGAGTGAGTATTTTTTAGGTTTATTTAATATTTTATAAATAGTTCTATATAAAATATTTTAGAAGTGTCATATGAAATCCATTTTTAATAAGTTTTATATTTTTTAATGAAATTTATTAAAAAATATCATATAAACATTTAAGATTTTATGTTACAATCCGACTTAAATTTTAATAAAGGATTAATTATGAAATTGTCAAAATTCTTACTTATCGGTACTTTTGCAATTGTAAATCTTTTTGCAACTGTGAATATAAATACGGCTACAAAAGATGAGCTTATGCAATTGAAAGGTATAGGTGAAGCAAAAGCAGATGCAATTATTGAATATAGAGAAAAAACTCCCTTTAAAACAATTGATGAGATTAAAAATATTAAAGGAATCGGCGATAAAAAATTTGATTCTTTAAAAGAAGATTTGAGTGTTGATGGTGCAACAGATGTAACAGGTTTAAAATCTAAAAAATCAAATGTTCAAAAAAATAAAAAATCTAACAAGACAGAAGAAACAAAATCAAACGAATAAATAAAATAGTTTTAGCGGTTCATATATTATTTTTGATATTTGAACTGCTTGCATTTGCTCTTTATTAAAAGAGTAGTTTTTAATGTTTTTGTGTAAAAGGTAAATTATCTTTGTTTTAAATTTAAAAATATCAATAATAAAGCCTTAAATGTATCCAAAAAATTGTGGGGTTTATAGAGTAAAATTTATTAAGTGATTAAATAAATACGCTGTAAATTTGTAATAGATATGAAAATTTTAATCGGATTTTAGTAAGTTTTACTATTGAATTTTATTCCATTTGTTTGTAAAATTTTAGTTTTCATAATTCAATTATAAATCAATAAAAGCATATCTTGCAATATCAAAAAAAATAATTTGTGATCCAAATTTTCTGCGTCGGCACTAGATATAAAATTTCAGTAGTTTTGAAAATAATATAAATAGAATAATGGCGGCAAGATTACAAATAAAATTGAAGTTGAATATTCAAAAATAGGTAAGAAATTTTCAAAATTAAATTACATATAAAAATCCAGTAAATATATCCATCAAGTGCATTGTAATTAGACAAATGAAAAAAATTATTTGACGAAAAATGCAAATTTTATAGACTGTTTTTTGTTTTAATGATGATAGTACGGGCAGTTTTGTTTGTGTTTTGGCTTGTGATGAATATATTTTAGACGATTGCACGCATATATAACAATATATTTTACATATAATAACAATTTTAGATAGATAGTGCATATATTTAAAGATGATTTTTGACTTTAAAATATCTATCAATAAAAGCTATTTTTATACCATAAAAATAGCTGATTAAATAAATATCAAAAGGAATTAATATGGAATTTGAAGATCTCTTGCGAAATAGAGATAAAGATATAGCAGAGTGCGAGGAAGCAATACACTATTTTAATAACTGCTATTATTATAATTGTAGTGTTTTAGTTGATTTACTTTTAGAAAAAAATACAAAATTTAAATGCCATAAGATACGATAATTACAATGAAATATCGCACAAATTGCAAATTTTAAATGAGCAAATTTATAGACAAATAAGTATTTTAGAAACTGATGGCTTGTATCAAAATAAAGAGCATTTAATAGTTCGAGAGTGTCTAGAAAAATTAAAAAACAAATTTAAGAGTAAAATTTTTTTCGACGCTTTAAAGAAAGAGTTTATAAAATTTAAAAACAAGTCTTTTGTGATTTGGGCCTCTTTTATTGCCGGATTGATACCATTTGTGACATATTTTTTTGTAAAGTTGCAATATGTTCCGACTACCCAAGGTCTCGATATATTTTATTTAATGATAAAGATTGGCGTGGCTGGATTTGCCTATCTGTGCTTATTTTTGTTACTAATGCCACTTATTTATTTTGGTATATTGGAATTTTTTTGTTATGAAAGTGGCTATAAAGAGCATAGCAGAAAATATTTTATCGTTTCTACGGTTATTGCTGGTGCGGTGATTTTTGCGGCAGTTTTTTACTTTCAAAATGTAAAAATGATTATTTTAGTTACTTGTCTAATTTTGTTAATAAGCATTTTGATATATTTTAAAATTACCAAACCAAAAGATATAAAATTCATAACATGTCTCTTTGAAAATAAAAAATTTGCATTCGAATTATTCTTTTTATTCTTTTTTGTATTTATTGGAAGTTTAGTTTTTTGTCTAGCTACTATTATAATGTATGCTATGTTACCAGATGATTTAATGATTGCTCCTATTTTGATTTTATATTGGTGCATATTGTTTATTATGTATGGTGTTTTTTTGCAAAAAGATACTTTTTTTAAATATGTTTTGTATTTATTTATAGGTTGTAATCTAATCTTTTCTCTCCCTTTTGTAGATAAAAACATAATGAAAAGGCTAAATTTTGGAAATATCGATTATGAATACATAACGCTTGAAAAATCATCTCATATTCCAGAAAATTTATTGTGTAAAAACAATGAAAATAATCTTGGTTGCATAAAAGATGAGATTGAAATTATTTCGTATATTGACGAAAATTTGACTTTTAAATACAAAAATAGAGAAATTTCAAAAAATGTCGCCAAAAATTGCATTGAAAATAGTGATAAAAACGCGACTTTAAAACACAACTGCTTTACATATACAACAAATACAGATACGGCCATTAAGCTCTATAATATTAAAGCGCTTTCAACGATAGGCGAATTTTGGTATATTAAAAGTCGCGATGGCACAAAATTTGAGATACCACAAGAGTTTATAAAAGAAAAAGTAAGACAACAAGAATCAAGATAAAGCTATTTGGTACGATTTGACGCTAAATTAAATTTGCAAAACTTAAAAAACAGACTTAAAATCGCACCAAATTTTTTAAAATTTGCCTTTAAAGCAAATTTATACTCAAACAAACTCACACCAAAACAGCAATAAGCCAAAACATCTGCGCCTCCTTTAGCTAAAATTAAATCCGCGCCATTAAAATAGTGCAATTAGAACTCGCCCTTTTTGCAAAGTAACAACTCCTTGCGTGTTTTTGTTATCTCTGTAATGTCACCATTTTCGTCGCAAAATGGGCGTAAAGCGGTAGAAATTTTGTTTGTCAAATCCGCTAAATTGCCGCTATTTTTTATAAATCCATGCATTTTTAAATGCCAAATTTGATCGCGTAAAGTAGCTTCAAATGAGCGTTTCCTCTCGCTAATTTCATTAAAAATTTCGCTTTTAAATTTGAACTTTTTGTTATTTAAAAACTCTTTAAATTTTTCTAGCCCGTTATGCACGACAAATTTTTCGCCAACGACGCTAAAACTGGCGTTTAAAATTTCGCTCTCGCGTTTTCCAGCCCAAGATAGCAGACAAAGCCCAATTTTAGGTGTTTTAATAAGCTTTCCATATACATTTTCTTGCGAAATTGCAGGACTAAAAAACGATGTCAAAATATCAAATTCATTGCCATTTTCGTGAGCGTTAAATTCAGCAAAATCCGCTTTTAGCGTTTTTACGCCTAAAATTTGATGAAATTTGGCTGAATTTTCTAACTCGTTTAGCATATTTTGCGAAATATCTAACGCGGTAATTTTAGCGCCACGAATAGCTAAATTTAAGCTGTAAATCCCAGTCCCAGCGCCGACATCAAGCACATTTGCGCCGTTAAAATTTAATCCAAATTTCTCAGCGCGATCTAAAATTTCATTTTCAAATTTCATATTTTGGCGAAATTTTGGATAATATTTGCATTTTTCATCCCAAAGTATCTCGCTTGTTGCGTTCATTTTTTGTTCCCTTTCGTGTTATTAAATATCAAATTTTGATAAAAAATCTTAGTATAATTGCCCAAAAATTTCAAGGAAAATAATTTGAATAGACAAACTTATGGCGTTTTAATTACACTTTTAGGCGGAATTTGTTGGGGATTTTCTGGCGTTTGTGGGCAGTTTTTGTTTGCGCGAAATGAACTAAATGCAAACGAATTAGTAACTTTGCGATTGCTTATTTCGGGTGCGGTTTTATTGATATTTTCTGTGTTTTACTATCGTGGGCGGACGGATTTTTTTGCGCCTTTGCGTTCGCGTAAAAATTTTTTGGCGATCTCGTTTTTTGGTGTTTGTGGGGTTATGATTACGCAGCTTACGTATTTTCGCGCTATTGAGTTAAGCAATGCTGCTGTGGCTACTACTATCTCATACATTGCGCCCGCATTTTTGCTTATTGGGAGTTGTGTGGGGCAAAAACGCATGCCAAAAGGCAGCGAAATTTTATCGCTGTTTTTGGCGGTGATTGGTGTATTTTTCATTGCTACGCATGGCTCCTTTTCCTCTCTTGTGGTATCAAATTTGGCTCTATTTTTCGCACTTTTATCGGCGGTTGGTTTTGTAATTTACACGCTTTGTAATTTTATAATCGATCCAAAATTGCCGCTTGTGTTAGTTTTAGGATATGCGATGATGATTGGCGGATTAGTTTTAGGTGTGTTTGTAGAAATTTGGAAATTTGATGGTGTGAGCGATTTTTGGGGCGTGTTGGCACTTTTGGGTGTCGTATTTATCGGCACGATTTTTGCATTTGTTTTTTATCTAAATGGTGTAAAAATTGTGGGCGCTTCGCGTGCGTCGATGTTATCTTGTATAGAGATGGTCTCTGCGCTGTTTTTTTCTGTTGTGTGGCTTGGGACGAAGCTAACTTGGGCGGATTATATCGGTGTGGTGGCAATTTTAGGGTGCGTGTTGTTGATAAGGAGAAGTTGATGAATATTATTTTTGTGTGTCATGGGAATATTTGTCGTTCTGTGATGGCTGAATTTGTGTTTAAAGATATGTTACAAAGCGCGAATTTGGATAAAAAATTTGGCGAAATTTGTGTATTTTCGCGGGCGACTAGTCGTGAAGCAATAGGCGAGGATATCTATCCTGCGACAAAACAAATTTTACTACGTGAAAACATCAAATTCGGAGTGCACTCGGCGCGTCAAATTTCGCGCGATGAGTTTGAAAAAGCTGATTTGATTTTGTGTATGGATAGATTAAATTTGACAAATTTGGCTAGACATTTTGGAGATTTTAGTGATGAAAAAGTTAAACTACTGCTCGATTTTAGTGATAATTTTAGTGGTGAGATAGCTGATCCTTATTATACGCGCGATTTTGAAACGACCTTTTTGCAGATAAAATCAGGTTGCATTGGGCTAATAAAGTCGTTAAATTTAATTTAAGTTTAAATGTAAATTTTATCTGTAATTGTTAGATAAAAGTAACAATTCATAAAATTTGAGTAACGCTAAATAATATACAATTTAATATAATAATAGATATAGAGTAAATTTGGCTAAAATTTAGTCAAATTTGTTTAAATATTAATTATATCTTAATCATAAAAATTAATTTAATCTGTTAAGTAACTATAATAATTAAATGCGATAGAATACAACGATTTTTGAATAAATTTTTAAATTTTCTTTCTAATTTAAGGAGTCGTTTATGATGAAAGATAAATATCTTTTAAACGAAATCGCTACGAGGCTAGATAAGATCGAAAGACTACCAAAAATGCGCGATGGTTCGATCGCTGATTCTTTGGCAAATAGTGGCTTTACGAGGCGAGATTTTCTAAAATGGGCTGGAATGATGAGCGCGATGCTAGGTCTTTCTAGCGCGTTTGCACCAAGTGTTGCTAGAGCTGCTGAGCTTGCCGATAGATTGCCTGTTATTTGGCTACATATGGCAGAATGTACTGGATGTAGTGAGAGTTTGCTTCGCACAGATACGCCGACGGTAGATAGCTTGATTTTTGATTATATTAGCCTTGAGTATCACGAGACGTTAATGGCTGCTAGTGGCTGGCAAGCTGAAGAGAATTTAGAGAGTGCGATTGAGAAATATAAAGGGCAATATATTTTGATGGTTGAAGGTGGTATTCCTTCGATTGAATACTTTTTAACGATAGGTGCGCACGGAAATACTGGGGCTCATAATGCACGAGTTGCTAGCGAAAATGCGGCAGCTATTTTTGCGATAGGGACCTGTTCTAGTTTTGGTGGAATACAAGCTGCTAATCCAAATCCAACCAAAGCCGTTCCGCTTAGTAAAATTACAAATAAGCCTGTGATTAATGTGCCTGGTTGTCCGCCAAATGAGAAAAATATTGTTGGAAACGTTTTAAATTTCATACTATTTGGCACTTTACCTAGTCTTGATGCGTATAATCGTCCAAAATGGGCTTATGGACGCAGAATTCACGATTTATGCGAAAGACGTGGGCATTTTGATGCTGGTGAATTTGTGCAAACATTTGGTGATGAGGGTGCAAAAAAATGGCTATTGCTTGTATAAAGT
>CAUTSW010000070.1:0-6478 GCA_963541085.1 uncultured Campylobacter sp. | reverse complement strand
CATAGTTACCATGAGTCTCTCCTTAAAAAGCCCGATTTTAGGGCGAAATTTAGTTTATTCCTCCGCGCTCGTTAGTCAAAATGACAACTAAATTTAGGATTAGCGCGTGTGAAATGAGCGGCGATTTTATCTTAAATTTACTTATTTTTTTATAAAGTAGTCAATTTTATTTTAGGAAAATTTTATGTTTAACGGAATGATTAAAGAGATTGCAGAGGTTGTGAAATTTGATGGCAAAAATCTTCGTTTGCGCGCGAAATTTCGCCCAAATTTAGGCGATAGTATCGCTGTAAATGGGGCGTGTTTGAGTGTGAGTGAGATTTTTTTTGATGGTTTTTGTGTGCAGGTTAGTTCAGAAAGCAGCGCAAATATCGCCATCAAAAATTTCAAAAACAGAGTGCATATCGAACCTGCAATGCGGTTTGGTGATCGAATAGATGGGCATTTGTTACAAGGACATATCGACTTTATTGGGGAAATTTCTCGTATAAATCATCTAAAAGTAGGTACAGATTTTTTTATCAAACTTCCGCATGAGGCGATGAAATTTATGGCTAAAAAAGGCTCTGTTGGCGTCGATGGTGTTAGCCTTACGATAAATGAAGTTTTTAATGATGAAATTCGTTTGACTATCATTCCGATTACGCTTGAAACGTCGCTATTTGGTGAGTTTTCGTTAGGGCGAAGTGTAAATATAGAAAGTGATTTATTGGCTCGTTATGCTGAGCGAATTTTAAATTTTAGTAGCAAAAAGACCGAAAATAAAACAAAGGAGCTCACTTGGGACGATGTGGAGAGAATTTCGAGCTTATATTAGACGAAAATGATGTATTTGCGGGGTTTTCTACGCGTATTAGTGGCGTTTCAAGCGGGGCTTATAATGGGCTAAACTTAGCCTATCACGTTGGCGATAATGAAAATGCAGTGGCTAAAAACCGCGAAATTTTGATGCGAAATTTAGCTAAATTTAGTATAAAATCTAGTGAGAATTTGAGTAAATTTGATACCGAAATTGACACAAATTTAGTATCAAATTTCCAAAACCCAGCGCGCGAAATTTTAACTGTAAATCTAAACAAATTTGATACAAATCTAGCCAAAAATTCATCAAATTTAAATACACAAATTTTAAAACCAAATTTGATCTTTTTAAATCAAACTCACTCTGATAAAATCGCTATTTTTAATCATAAAATTCCGCCAATTTCGACCAAATTTTACGCAGATGCAGACGCTATTATTACTCGTGAAAAAGGCGCAATTTTATGCATAATGAGTGCTGATTGTGCTGGAATTTTGCTTTATGATCGCGCAAATTTGGCAATTGCTGCGATTCATGCTGGTCGCGCTGGGGTTATGCAACAAATCACAAGCAAAACTATTTCGAAAATGACGAGCGAATTTGGCACAAAACCCCGTGATTTGTGGTGCTTTGTGGGGCCTCATATTTTGGGTGGGTGTTATGAATGTGAGTGCGATTTAGGTGAATGGGAGCGTTATAAAAACGGTGCAAATTTTGATATAAATTTGGCTTTAAGCGACGAATTTCACGCTTGTGGGGTCTTAAATTTTCATTTTAGCCCGATTTGTTCGCATTGTGATGAGCGATTTTTTTCATATCGACGCGAAAAAATTACGGGCAGATTTGCAAATTTCATCGGTTTAAAAATTTGATTTTGTAGTAAAATAACAGCTTTTTAAAAGGATAAAAATGACTTACGATAACATTGTAATAGGTGCTGGACACGCTGGGTGTGAGGCAGCTTTGGCTAGTGCTAGAATGGGCGCTAAAACTCTTTTGATTACGATTTTGTGCGAACAAAGTGGCGCGGCAAGCTGTAATCCAGCAATCGGCGGATTGGCAAAAGGGCATTTAGTAAAAGAGCTTGATGCGCTTGGTGGGCAAATGGGGCTAATAACAGACGCTTCAGGGCTTCAATTTCGCGTATTAAATGAGAGCAAAGGTCCAGCGGTGCGCGGTTCAAGAGCGCAAATTGATATGGATCAATACAGAATTAAAATGCGAAATACACTTTTAAATACGCCAAATTTAGATATCACGCAAGAGATCGCTACGGAAATTTTAACTCAAAATTTAGATACAAATTTAGACGCAAAGCTAAAAAACCCTAGCGCGGAAAAATTTGACACAAATTCTAATAAAATTGCGCCAAATTTGGGCGTAAATACCACTAAAAATCTATGCGTAAAAGGTGTAAAAACACATCTAAACAACACATATTTTTGTAAAAATTTGATTATCACCACAGGGACATTTTTGCGCGGACTAATCCACACCGGCGAAAGCAAAATAAGCGCGGGTAGGGTCGGCGAGCTAAGTAGCCAAGAATTAAGCGCGAGCTTGGCAAATTTGGGGCTAAAAATGGGGCGATTAAAAACAGGAACATGTCCGCGTGTGAGTGCAAATTCTATCGATTTTAGCGTCATGGAAAAGCAAGACGGCGATGAAAATCCGCGCCCTTTTAGCTTTCGCACTTGCGCTGAAGGCGAAAAATTTGTGCCAAAACAGCTACCGTGCTATGTAACATATACAAATGAAAAAACGCATGAAATTATTAGTTCAAATTTCTCGCGCGCACCGCTATTTACGGGGCAAATTTCAAGCACAGGGCCGCGTTATTGTCCTAGTATTGAGACGAAAATTCACGAATTTCCAGACCGCGATCGACACCATGTTTTTATCGAGCCACAAACCGCTGATGCGAGTGAGTATTATCTAAATGGGCTCTCTACTAGTTTGCCTTATGATGCGCAAATTGCGATGTTGCGTTCGATAAAGGGGCTTGAAAATGCCAAAATTGTGCGCCCAGGATATGCTGTGGAGTATGATTATGTCGATCCGACCGAGCTAAAACACACGCTAGAGACGAAAAAAATCGAAGGGCTTTTTTTAGCAGGACAGATTAACGGCACGACAGGTTATGAAGAAGCCGCCGCGCAAGGGCTAATGGCCGGAATTAATGCCGCGCAAAAGGTATTTAAACGTGCGCCACTTGTCTTGCGTAGGGATGAGGCTTATATTGGCGTTTTGATTGATGATTTGGTTACAAAAGGGACAAAAGAGCCATATAGAATGTTTACTTCGCGCGCTGAATTTCGTCTGCTTTTGCGCGAGGAAAATGCGATTTTGCGTCTTAGCAAATATGGGCGCGAGATCGGGCTTTTAGATGAAAATACATTTCAAAAAGCGCAAAAAATTGCACAAATTTTAGAGCGCGGTATGCAAATTTTAGAGCGCGTTGTTACGCCAAATAAAGAATTTAACGCCTTTTTAAATAGTATTGGCGAGAGCGAAATAACCGCACCGATGAGCTTGCAAAAAATCGTCGCTAGAAAGAGTTTTGATGGGCAAAAGCTTCGCAAGTTGGATGAATTTTTCGCGGGGCTTAAAGAGACTAGTTTGAACGAAATTTTAACGCAGGCAAAATATTTTCACTATATTTTGCAAGAGCAAGAAAAAGTCGCAAAGATGAAAAATTTACTTGATGTTAAAATCCCCGCCGAGCTTGATTTTAGCGAGATTAGCGGGCTTAGTAATGAAGTCGTAGAAAAGCTAAAATTATTCGCGCCACCTACGCTTTTTGCAGCAAGCGAGATTAGCGGTATAACCCCAGCGGCGATCGATATTTTGCATATTGCGATAAAACAAGCTAGCAAAAAGAGTAGAAATTTGTAATTTTAAGTTTTTGAATTTATCTGATTTTTTGATATTATTTCGCGAAATATTTTATTTATGAGGAGAAAAAATGAGTGTTAAAACGTATGCAAAAGTCGCTCTTGTAGGCTCTTTGGCTTTATTTGTAGCAGGTTGCGCCAACGAAAAATCTCGCGCTTTAGATATCCCGATGTCAAAATCATCAATGAGTGCTAAAAGCTACACGGGTGAAAAATACGCGATATCAGTCGGTAGATTTAACAATCAATCATCGTATCAAAATGGCATCTTTAGCGATGGTGAGGATCGTCTTGGTAGTCAAGCAACCACTATTTTGGTGACAAATTTGCGTGATAGCGGTCGATTTAATGTTTTAGAGCGCACAAATATGAAAATTTTAAAAGAGGAAAACGCGCTTAATGGCGTAAAATCAAATTTTAAAGGCGCAAGGTATGTCATAACTGGTGATGTGAGCGAATTTGGTCGCAAAACTACGGGCGGACACGCGCTATTTGGCATTTTAGGTAGTGGAAAAACACAAACTGCCTACGCAAAAGTAAATTTAAATGTTGTAGATACGCTTACTTCGCAAGTTGTCTATTCATCACAAGGTGCTGGTGAGTATGAGCTCTCTAATCGCGAAATTATCGGTTTTGGAAGCTCAGCTGGGTATGATTCTACGTTAAATGGCAAAGTGCTTAGTCTAGCAATACGCGAGGCTGTTGATCATCTAGTAGATGGCTTACAAAGTGGTGCATGGAGCATGAAATGAAAATAATCTTGGCAAATTTGGCTTTGGCTGGGCTTGTTTTTAGTGGTTGTTCGCAAAAAAATACCGCGATTTATTATTGGGATGGCGCGTATCAAGAAGGAGTTTATAAATATTTAAACAACGAAGTCAACCCGCAAGAGCAAATTTCACAGCTAGAAACATCCATCCAAAACGCCTATAAAAATGGGAAAAAAGTTCCGCCAGGGCTTTATGCACATCTTGGTCTTTTGTATTCAGATATCGGTAGAATCGATATTGCAAAACAAAATTTCGCCAAAGAGATGCAACTATATCCTGAGGCTAAAACGTTTATGGAATTTTTAATGTTTAAAAACGGTACAAATAATAGTGTGGTGCATGAAAATTCCACATCAAATCCACTCGCGTCGCACAGCGCAAAAAAGCACAGTGCAAAATCTCATAATAAAAGCGCATCAAAGGGGCAAAAATGAGAAATTTAGTTTTGATTTCCGCGCTATTTGCGCTATTTTTGAGTGGTTGCGCGCAAAAAACATATGATTATTCTGCGTTTTTAAATTCTCAACCAAAATCGATTCTTGTCTTGCCGCCGACTAGTAGCTCAAATGATTTAAAAGCTTCCGCCGGCGTTGGCGCAAACGCTATTTTGCCACTTTGTGAGAATGGATATTATGTATTTCCGATGACGCTTGTTTATGAGACATTTAAACAAAATGGTATCTCTGAGCCACATGAAATGGCGCAAGTTCCGCTTCAAAAGCTAAAACGCTACTTTGGCGCGGACGCTGTTTTGTATCTTGATGTGCCTGTTTATGGCTCATCTTATCGCTTGATTAAAAGCTCGACGGATGTTGAAATTCACGCAAAATTAGTGGATATTAATAGTGGCACGACGCTTTGGGAACGCACAGCATCTGCGACAAATGAGAGCGGTAGTAGTGGAGGACTACTTGGTATTTTGATATCGGCTGTTGTTACGCAGATTGTGCATTCTGTCACAGATGAGAGTTATAATGTCGCTTCTGATGCAAATTTTATGCTATTTGAGCGAGATTGCAATAATTGTATTTTAAGAGGGCAATATAGTCCAAAATTTAGACAAGATGCTCAACTTGCAAAATAGAGCACAAATGCCCAAATTTAAAGCAAATTTGGGCAAATTATTAAATTTATTTTTTAACCTAGTGCGGGTAAATTTTATTTAGTAAATTTACTCTTTAAATATTAGAAAATTAAGGTTTAGATGTTTGTGTTTTAAACTATAAATCAACCGGTCGTAAATTTGGCTAGAAATTTAAAATCAAGCGTGATTTTTTAAATTTAAATCGAATTTAAGAGTTAAATATCCACTAAATTTCTTTAAATATGTCGGTATAAACGCATTTAGCCAATATCTTTGCAAACGGCTAGACAGTAAGAATTGGCAAAAATTAAGAGGAAAATTTAAAAACTAAATCATCGTGTGGTGTGCAGTATTTAAAATTTTACCCACTGCGATGGGAAATTTAAAACACCTATAGTTTGTATTCATCACAATAAAAACAAAAATAAGCTAAAAGTAAATCTCTTTTTTTGTTGCGCTTTGTTTAAAAAGCTCAAAATAGCTATAAAAACACAAATTTATACCGAATTTTTCAATTTTATAGACTAATTGCAATCAAAATTGACGCGTTTTATTTGCAAAATTCTCGCACTTTTTTATCAATCGCTTCTAATTCCATAATGCAATTAATATCGCTAACATCTGCGCTAAATCTATCCAATGCGCGTTTGACTATGTCGCCACACGCTAAAAATCCGCACTCTGAGCGTAAAAATTTCTCTACGAAAATTTCATTTGCCGCGTTTATTATCACTCCTAAATTTGGATCGCGCAAAAGGTCATTTTTGAGCGCAAAAACTGGATATTTTTGCAAATTTATCTCTTCAAAATTCAAATTTTTTATCCTTAAAAGATCAAAATTCGGCGTAATCTCTTCGCTAAAGTCGGGCTTTATCGCGTGTGCGATTGCTAGGCGCATATCAGGTCGCGAAATATGCGCCGTAGTTGA
>CAUTSW010000069.1:0-6492 GCA_963541085.1 uncultured Campylobacter sp. | reverse complement strand
ACTACGCACACGTTGACTGTCCGGGACACGCCGACTATGTTAAAAACATGATTACTGGTGCGGCACAAATGGATGGTGCAATTTTGGTTATCGCTGCAACAGATGGTCCTATGGCGCAAACTAGAGAGCATATTCTTTTGGCTCGTCAAGTAGGTGTTCCATACATCGTTGTATTCTTAAATAAATGCGATATGGTTGATGATCCAGATCTAGTTGAATTGGTTGAAGAAGAAGTTAAAGATTTATTGAATGAATATCAATTCCCGGGTGATGCTACACCAATTATTAAGGGTTCGGCTCTTCAAGCATTAGAAGAAGCAAAAGCTGGTAAAGATGGTGAGTGGTCAGCAAAAATTATGGAACTTATGGATGCTGTTGATACATATATTCCAACTCCTGCAAGAGATATTGACAAAGATTTCTTAATGCCAATTGAGGATATTTTCTCAATTTCTGGTCGTGGAACAGTTGTTACTGGTAGAATTGAAAAAGGTGTTGTTAAAGTTGGTGATACAGTTCAAATTGTTGGTATTAGACCTACTCAGACAACAACAGTTACTGGTGTTGAGATGTTTAGAAAAGAGATGGATCAAGGTGAAGCTGGTGACAATGTTGGTGTATTGTTGCGTGGAACAAAAAAAGAAGATGTTGAGAGAGGTATGGTTTTATGTAAGCCAAACTCAATTACTCCACATGTTAAATTTGAAGCTGAGGTTTATGTATTGAAAAAAGAAGAAGGTGGCAGACATACTCCATTCTTTAATAATTATAGACCACAATTCTATGTAAGAACAACTGATATTACTGGTTCTATTACTTTACCTGCTGGTGTTGAAATGGTAACTCCTGGTGATAATGTTAAAATTACAGTTGAACTTATTCACCCAATTGCGTTAGAGCAAGGAACTAGATTTGCTATTCGTGAAGGTGGTAAAACTGTTGGTTCGGGTGTTGTATCTGCAATTTTGGAATAAAATTTAATTGAGTGGGTTTCCCCACTCTTTTTTTGGAGAAGTGATATGAGAATTAAAATAGGTTTAAAATGTTCTGAATGTGGCGATATAAATTATACTACCTATAAAAATAGTAAAACTACAACTGAAAAAGTTGAATTAAAAAAATATTGCCCTAAGTTAAAAAAGCATACGGTGCACAAAGAAGTAAAGTTAAAAAGTTAATTTATAGGGCAATAGCTCCAATGGTAGAGCGCCGGATTCCAAATCCGATGGTTGGGAGTTCGAATCTCTCTTGCCCTGCCAGTTTTTAAGGTAATTATATGGAAAAATTAAAATATTATTTTGAGGAGTCTAAAAAGGAGTTGCGTAAGGTTATTTTCCCTACTAAGGAGCAGATTAAATATGCTTTTTTAACTGTTTTAGGGGTTGTAACTGTAATTTCTTTGTTTTTAGCTCTAATTGATGCTTTAATGGCACCGCTTGTTTCATGGATAGTTGGAGGTAAATAGTGGCACTTAAATGGTATGCTATTCAAACTTATGCTGGTTCAGAAATGAGTGTTAAAAATGCAATTGAGACATTGGCAAAAGAAAATAATATTGAAGAAAAAATTCAACAGGTCTTGGTCCCAACTGAAGATGTTATTGAGATGAAAAATGGAAAACAGGTTATCAAGGAAAGAAGTTTGTACCCTGGGTATTGTTTTGCATATTTAGATTTAGACACTCCGCTTTGGCACAGAATTCAACTTTTACCAAAAGTTTCTAGATTTATTGGTGAAACAAAGCGCCCAGCTTCGTTAAGCGAGGCTGATATTGAGCTTATTTTGGAAAAAGCAAATAAGCGTGCTGCACCAAAACCTAAAATTTCATTTTCTGATGGTGAAGTTGTTAGAATCATTGAAGGTCCTTTTGCTAATTTTAATGGCACCGTTGAAGAATATGATATGTTGCATGGAAAACTCCGCTTAAATGTTTCTATATTTGGTAGAAGTACACCAGTGGAGATTTTGTATTCGCAAGTTGAAAAAATAGTTTGATTTTTGAAGGAGAATAGTTTATGGCTAAGAAAGTTGTTGGCGAAATTAAATTACAAATTGCTGCCGCAAAGGCAAATCCTAGTCCGCCAGTTGGTCCAGCTTTGGGTCAAAAAGGTGTTAATATTATGGAATTTTGTAAAGCTTTTAATGAAAGAACAAAAGATATGGCTGGTTTTAATATTCCAGTTGTTATCACTGTTTATGCTGATAGAAGTTTTACATTTATCACAAAACAACCGCCTGCGACGGATTTAATTAAAAAGGCAGCCAATATTACAAGAGGTTCTGATAATCCATTAAAAAATAAAATCGCTACTTTAACAAAGGCTCAGGTTCTCGAGATTGTTGAGAAAAAAATAGTTGATTTAAATACAAAGGATAAAGAGCAAGCTGCTAAAATTATAGCTGGCTCTGCACGCTCTATGGGGATTACTGTAGTAGATTAAAAACCTTTTACCGCCAAGGTTAATAAAGGCGGAAGCATTTTAAATTGCGGAGAAATTATATGGCAAAAAATTCAAAAAGATTTAAAGAATTATTAAAGAAAGTTGATACAGAAAAAAATTACTCTATAGATGAGGCAATTAGTACCCTAAAAACTCTATCTTCTGCTAAATTTGATGAGACGATAGAATTAGCTTTAAAATTAAATGTTGATCCTAGACATGCAGAACAGATGGTAAGAGGTTCTGTTGTTTTGCCTGCTGGAACTGGAAAAACAGTTCGCGTAGCAGTTGTAGCAAATGATGCCAAAGCTGATGAGGCAAAAAATGCAGGTGCCGATATAGTTGGAAGCGATGAATTGATAGAAGATATTCAAAATGGAAGTATAAATTTTGATGTTTTAATCGCAACTCCAAATTTGATGGGTTTAATTGGTAAAGTTGGTAGAATTTTAGGACCAAAAGGTTTAATGCCAAATCCAAAAACCGGTACTGTTACAATGGACGTAGCACAAGCTGTTAAAAATGCCAAGAGTGGTCAAGTAAATTTCCGTGTTGATAAACAAGGCAATATACATGCAGGCATTGGTAAAATTAGCTTTTCAGCAGAGCAAATTAGAGCAAATTTTGATGCTTTCGTGAAAATGATTAATAAGCACAAACCATCAACTTCAAAAGGCAGATATATTAAAAACTCAAACATAACTCTAACCATGAGTCCCTCAATCAGATTAGATTCACAAGAGTTAATGGATTTAAAATAGTTAATTTTAGATTAGAGATAGCCGAGGCGAAAGCTTAATTTGTTGAGATAAACTCAACTCTCTGCTTGAAATCACTGGTCGGAAAGGAGAAAAATGACACGAGAGGAAAAAGCCAAAGTTATAGCTGGACTAACTGAAAGTTTTTCAAATTCCCAAGGAATTGTTGTTTGCGATTTTAAAGGTCTTAATGTTCAAAAATTAGAAGAATTAAGAAATAATGCAAGAGAGAAAGATATTAAAGTTCAAGTCATTAAAAATACTTTTGCAAACATTGCTTTAAAGAATTCTAATAAAGATGGTTTGGAACTAAAAGACACAAACATCTTTTTATGGGGTGAAACGCTAGACGTTTGTAAGGTGGCAGCTAAATTTGATGAAGGAAATGAAAATTTCAAAGTAAAAACAGCTTATCTTGATGGTGAGATTGCTAGTGTTGAAAAGGTTGTTGCATTGTCAAAAATGCCAAGTCGCGACGAATTACTTGCAATGTTGCTACAAGTTTGGAATGCGCCGATACAAAATTTCACAATCGGCTTAAATGCGCTTAAAGAGAAAAAAGAACAATCAGCATAAGGTGCATATTTAAAATTTTTAGGAGAATAAAATGGCAATTACAAAAGAAGATGTATTAGAGTTTATTTCTAACCTTTCGGTTTTAGAACTTAGTGAATTAGTAAAAGAATTTGAAGAGAAATTTGGTGTAAGTGCAGCTCCTGTTATGGTAGCTGGTGCGGCTGGCGGTGCGGCTGGCGGTGCAGTAGAAGAAGAAAAAACAGAATTTAATGTTGTTTTAGTAGATGCTGGCGAAAAGAAAATTAATGTTATTAAAGTAGTTAGAGCATTGACTGGTCTTGGTCTTAAAGAGGCAAAAGATGCTACAGAAAAAACACCATCTGTGTTAAAAGAAGGTGTTAACAAAGAAGAAGCCGAGGCAGCTAAAAAAGAGCTTGAAGAAGCTGGCGCAAAGGTCGAACTTAAATAATTTTGTGAGCTTTTGCTCATTTTTTTGTGCCAAATTTTTTGGCACTCCCTTTCTTACAAAAAAATTACCATGAGGTAGATATATGTTAAATAGTCTATATTCTGGAAATCGGTTACGAGTTGATTTATCTAAAATCAAAAAAGATATCGATATTCCGAATTTATTACAGTTGCAAAAGAAAAGTTTTGATAATTTTTTAAATTTAGATAATTCAAATAGCGAAAGTGGCATTGAACGAGTTTTTAGATCAATTTTTCCTATCCATGATGCGCAAAATAGATTAACACTAGAATACGTTAGCTCAGAAATCACAAAACCAAAATATACTATTCGCGAATGTATTGAGCGCGAACTTACGTATTCTGTAAATTTAAAAATGAAAATTAGGCTCGTCCTACACGAAAGAGATGAAAAAACTGGCGAAAAAATAGGCATCAAAGATGTAAAAGAACAAGATATATACATTAGAGATATTCCATTAATGACAGATAGAATTTCGTTTATCATAAATGGCGTTGAACGCGTTGTGGTAAATCAGCTTCATAGAAGTCCTGGTGTGATTTTAAAAGAAGAAGAGAGTCCGACTGTTTCAAATAAGCTTATTTATACAGCACAAATTATTCCTGGGCGCGGAAGCTGGCTCTATTTTGAGTATGACACAAAAGATATTCTTTATGTGCGTATAAATAAACGTAGAAAAATGCCAATTACTATCCTTTTTAGAGCCCTTGGTTATAAAAAAGAAGATATTATTAAACTATTTTATCCGATTAAAAAGTTGCGTATAAAAAATGGTAAATTTTTAACCAAATTTGATTTTAACGATTATAGTACTCGCTTAGATTATGATATTAAAGATGAAAATGGTAACATAGTTCAATCGGCTGGTAAGAGATTAAGTAAGAAAAAGGCGGAAAAATTAATAGAAGATGGTCTTAAATATGTAGAGTATCCAGCTGAAATTTTAATGGAGCGCTACACGGCTGCGCCAATCATAGACCAAGACAGCGGTGAAATTTTATACGATATTTTGACGCCTCTTGATGAATTAAAAGTTACTAAAATTTTATCGACCCAAAATGAGATTTCAATCGCAAACGACTTGGCAAGCGGTGTGGATATGAGTATTATTAACTCATTTTTACAAGATGCTGAAGCGTTAAAACTTTTACAACAAACAGAAGGCGTTGATGATGAGATTGATCTTGCTGCAATTAGAATTTACAAGGTCATGCGCCCTGGCGATCCTGTGGTAAAAGAGGCGGCACGTGAATTTGTAAATGATCTATTTTTTAATCCGGAAAGATATGATCTCACAAAAGTTGGTCGTATGAAAATGAACCACAAACTTGGCTTAAATGTTCCAGAATATGTCACAACTCTGACAAATGAAGATATTTTAAAAACAGCTAAATATTTGATTAAAGTAAAAAACGGACAGGGTAAAATCGATGATCGCGACCATTTGGGAAATAGACGAATTCGCTCAATCGGCGAACTTTTGGCCGAAGAAATTCATCAAGGTTTTGTAAAAGTTCAAAAGGCAATTAAAGATAAATTTACAACATTAAACAGCAGTATTGATGATCTTATGCCGTATGATTTGTTAAATCCAAAAACAATAACAACAACTTTGATGGAATTTTTCACAGGCGGACAGCTCAGTCAGTTTATGGATCAGACAAATCCACTTAGTGAAGTTACGCATAAGCGTCGTCTATCTGCGTTGGGCGAGGGTGGTTTGGTAAAAGAGCGCGCTGGTTTTGAGGTGCGTGATGTCCATCCTACGCACTATGGTCGAATTTGCCCCATTGAGACACCAGAAGGCGCAAATATTGGCTTGATAAATACTCTTGCTACATACGCAAAAGTAAATGATTTAGGCTTTGTTGAAGCTCCATATAAGAAGGTAGTAGATGGCAAAGTAACCGATGAGATAGTATATTTGACCGCTATTCAAGAAGAGGGCTTGGTTATCGCGCCTTCATCTAGTAAAATTGATGAAGATGGAAATTTAGTTGATGAGTTGTTAGAAGTTCGCAAAGATGGCGAGACAATTTTGGCTAGAAAAGATGAAATTTCATTAATTGATCTATGCTCTGGTACGATTGTTGGTGTGGCGGCTTCGCTTATTCCATTTTTGGAACACGACGACGCAAACCGTGCATTAATGGGCTCAAACATGCAACGCCAAGCTGTGCCACTTTTGCATTCAACCGCACCTATTGTCGGCACTGGTATGGAGGCTACTATTGCACGTGATTCATGGGTCGCAATTAAAGCAAAACGTGCTGGTATTGTTGAAAAA
>CAUTSW010000068.1:0-6547 GCA_963541085.1 uncultured Campylobacter sp. | reverse complement strand
TTTTAATATCTAGTTTTGTTTCGACTAATTCTTTCATCTTTTTTTCGATTGCGATTAAATCATCTTCGCCAAGTTTTTCGCCATCATTTTTAAAGGCACGAAAATCATAATAAAATCCGTCATCAATCGCCGGTCCTACAAAAAATTTGGCCCCAGGATAGAGTAATTTTATCGCATACGCCATCAAATGCGCACAAGAGTGGCGAATAATGCGTAAAGATTGTGGCGAATTATCAAAGCAAATTTGCATCGCGTCTAAATTTTCGCTCTCATTTTGTGAAATACTTTGCGTATCGACTAAATTTTCTCCTATTTTATAGGCAATTACATCGGACATTTGTCTTTTCCCTCTTTCTACCAATATGTCTTTTTTACAGCAAAAGAACAAGTGCCGATTTTATCTTAATATATTTTAAGTTTGACTTAATATTAGCCACTATTTTATCTTTAAATCCACGTAAATTCCTAGCGGTTTTTTGCCATCATAAAGCTCTACGCGATAGACCATCTCTTTTACGACACATACGCTAATTACGGCTTTGCCCTCGTAAATTTCGTTGATTTTATTTAGGCGAACAAGTATTGTTCCCATGTTCATATTTAGCCCGTAAATTCTGGCATTTAAATCGTCAAATTCGCCTTTTAAATTTGAAATTTGTAGCGTAAATGGGCGCATAGCTTCGATTAAATTTGGTGTTGTAGAAAATTTAACATCTGCGCTAAAACACGCGCTTCCATTTAGATTGCAACTTAAATTTTCATCAAATTTGTGTTTATTAGACGAATCTTGCGCCCATTTAAAATCATCAAATTTTACAAACAAAAACGCCCCGCCAACGCCAAATACAATCGCCAAAATCGTCCCAAAAATATACTTTTTCATTGCAAATTTCATCTAAATTTGAGTAAAGTTTGCGTAATCTCTTCGCGCAAAGGGTTTGAAATTTCGGCTAATAATCTGCCATTTTCATCAAAAACGTACAAAACTCCGCTATGTCCGATAGAGTATTTCATAAAACTATCTTTTAAATCGATTTTTGCATAACTTACGCCGTAATTTTTCGTAACGCGCAAAAGCTCGTCTTGACTTGGCACAAGCGCAACTGAATTTTTAACAAAATATTTGGCAAATTCATCTGAATTTTTTGGCGTATCGCGCTGGGGATCTAGAGTGATAAAGATGAGTTTGTACTCATTTAAAAGAGAATTTTTTTCTAAAATTTCGTTTAAAAGTGTGAGTGTTGTCGGGCAAACATCAGGGCAAAAAGTGTATCCAAAGTAGATAATCAGCTTTTCGCCACGAAAATCGGCAAGAGTCTTCCTCCCATCTACACTCTGCATGGAAAAATCATACTTTTTATAATCAAGATGATTTTTCACAGCAAAAAACGCACCACAAACGCACACAAGCAAAAATAGTGCAAAAAGTGTCTTTTTCAAAATCTTGCACCGCTACTTTTTCATATGCATTTTTTGCACTTTTTTTGACGGAATATTTTCGATCAACATCGTTTCGTTATTGTCAAATTTGAGCCAAACATTGGCGGTGGTATTCTCATCTACACTAGAATTAAGATCAAAAACCATAATGTGAAGTCCACCTGGTTTTAATTTTGTTTCACCATGAGCTGGAATTTTTATATCTGGAACTTTTATCATTTTCATCATCTCGCCATCTTTTATATGTGTGTGTAGCTCGGTAACGCCACTTAGCGAAGTGTTTGCATCAATCAATGAAATTTCTTTATCTGAATTATTTTTAATATCCATAAAAACGGCTGTTTGCTTCATATTTGGCGGAGTAGCTTTTACAAAAGAGTTTGAAACCTCAATATCGCTAGCACCCAAAATTCCAGCCAAAAATGGCAAAATAAGTAATTTTTTCATTATTTTCTCCTAAAAATAAAAGTCTGCTATTTTACAAAAATAAAAGTAAATTTCAAAATATAAAGATAAAAATTTTATAAAATTTCAATTTATTTTGAAAACATTTATCCAAATTAATCACTTGTTTTAGGAGATTGTGCCCACTATTTTTTGATCATCTAAATTGATTATGACAAATTAGTAAAAAGCATACAAAAAATCGCGCGAAATTACTAAATTAAAATGGGAAAAATGAACATAAAATATGAATTTAGAAGTTGATTTAAAATCAAATTTTGTGCGTTTAAAATGTTTATTAAATCAAAAAATTATGGCAATTTTAAAATATTTTACAACCAAATTTTAAAGCTCAAATCTCAACTAAACATTAGATTAAATTCCAAATTTTATTACCAAAATTTGGAATTTATACATGGATTATGAACTAAAAATCGCGTTTATATTAAAAATTTAAAATCAAAATTTTAATAATGAACTCTGTTTTCTTTCAAAAAATCTCGCAAATCATCGTATTCTTGAGTGCTTAAATAGCGCCATTTTCCACTCTTTAACATACCTAAATCAACGCGCCCAAAGCTAACGCGCTTTAAATCCATAACCTCTAAATCAAAATAGCCAAAAAATCGTCTCAATTCGCGATTTTTACCCTCATTTATGATGACTTTTAGCTTCGTATAGCCGCCCGAACTTCCCAAAATTTTATACGCCAAAAACGGCTTAAATTCCATTGAAGTTATCTCGCTTTTTGGATGTGCACCTTTGGTTGCATCCTGCGCGATGAGCCCATTTTGCATAGCTTCGATAACGTTTGAGCCAACTTCGCCTTTTACTTTTAAATAATACATTCTCTCAATATCGCTTTGCATTAGCGCACTAGCAATCGCTGGGGCGTCCGTTAGTAAAAGTAGTCCTTCACTCGCAAAATCAAGTCGCCCAATGCTAACAAATTTAGAAAATCCATGTGGGAGATTATCAAAAATCGTGCGTCTACCTCGGTCATCTTTGTTAGTTACTAACTCGCCTTTTTGTTTGTTATAAACAATCACGCTAAAATCTTTCTTTTTCCCGATATAACGCCCATTTATGCGCACTTTTTCCGTGCCGTTAAGCTCGATAAAATCACTAACAACGCGCCCATTTATACTAACTTTTCCATTTTTTATAAGCTCGTCTGCTTCGCGCCTAGAATAGTTTGTGTTATGCGAAATAAATTTATTTAATCTTATTTTTTCCATTTTTAAAGCCCTAAATTTGATAGATCGTGAATGTGTATCGCGCCGGTTGGTCTGCCGTTATTTGTCAAAACTAAAAGCTGAATTTTACGCTCACGTATTATTTTGGCGGCGGTGTAGGCGAGCATATTTTCATCACTTATAGTAATTGGATCTTTTGTAGCGTATTTTATCGCCAAATCATTCACGTCAAAATTTGGATTCATCAATGCTCGGCGCAAATCTCCATCGCTTAAAATCGCAACCAACGCGCCGTTAGTATCCACCAGCAAAACACTGCCCATCTTTCCGTGCGTCATCGCATCTATAGCTATTTTCAAACTAACATCTTTACTAACAATAGGCAAATCACTCTTGTGAGCGATATCTGCGACTTTTAAAAACAGCCTTCGCCCAAGGCTTCCGCCTGGATGAAAATTTGCAAAATCCGCCTCATTAAAATTTCTCATTTTCATAAGCGATAAAGCTAGCGCATCACCAAGTGCTAGAGTAAGTGTCGTAGATGTCGTAGGTGCAGCACCTAAAGGACACGCCTCTTTTTGAATTTTTAAGCTGATTATCTCATCGCTAAATTTTGCCAAAGTGCTATTTTCATCACTCGTCATAGCGATAATTTTCACACCAAATCGCTTCAAATGTGGCAAAATTTTGGCTATTTCATCACTCTCGCCACTAAAACTAATCGCCAAAATAAGATCATTTTTACCAACCATACCAAGATCGCCGTGCATCGCCTCTGTTGGATGTAAAAAAAAGCTGGGCGTCCCAGTGCTAGCAAATGTGGCTGCGATTTTTGAGCCGATATGTCCGCTTTTGCCAACGCCTGTGACGATGATCTTACCACTACACGCATAGATAAAATTTAGTGCATTTTCAAATTTTGCATCTAAATTTCGCGCATGGCGCGCAAGCTCGTCGGCTTCTACTTGTAAAACGCTCTTGGCATAATCTAAAATTTCACTCATTTTGCACCTACATTAGGTAGATGACAGGCACGATTGTCGGATATTTTTTTGTTTTGCGGAATATGTGTTTTCGCAAAGTCTGCCTAATCTGCCCCTCTAAAATTCGTGCATTTGAGAAAATTTCATCTTTTGAATTTGCCAAAAACTGTACGATAGTGGTCTCTGTCTCTTTGCTAAATTCCTTCATCGCGCCCTCATTTACAAGACCATAGCTAATCACACGAGCTTTGATGAGCTTTTTTTGCGCCTTATCGATCTGTGCGATGACGATAACTACACCAGAATCAGCCAAATTTTGACGATGCTTGACGATATCGTCGGTGATTTGTTTATTTACTTGATTATCGATAAAAACCTTGCCTGTTTTAACGGTTTTGACGCGTTTTAGATAGTTAAACGCGAGCTCCATCTGATCGCCATCGCTCATCAAATAGATGTTTTTCTCATCAACACCACACTCAATCGCCGTCTCTTTGTGCTTTACGATGTGATTGTATTCGCCATGAACTGGAAGGAAAAATTTCGGCTTTACAATGCGAAGCATAAGCTTTTGCTCTTCTTGTGAGGCGTGCCCACTAACGTGAATTTCACTAAAATCTTGATATGCGACCTTTGCACCCGATTTCATCAAGAAATTTAAAATATTTGAGACATTGCCCTCGTTACCTGGAATAGCCTTTGCGCTGATTATTATCTGATCTGTTGGTTTGATTTTGATATATTTGTGTTCATCTGTTGCCATGCGATAAAGCGCGCTCATGGTTTCGCCTTGCGAACCTGTTGTCACGATCAAGACCTCTTTGTCTGGATATTTGCTAACCTCATTTGCGTCGATAAATATGCTTTTATCAAATTTAATATACCCAAGCTCCATAGCCGTATATAAATTTCGCTCAATAGAACGCCCGATTACGCAGACTTTACGCCCATATTTTAGCCCCTTTTCTATCGCTTGATAGACGCGGTGGATATTTGAACTAAAAGTGCTCATAATCACGCGCCCACTTGATTTTGAAAAGATTAAATCAAACGTCGCACCGACTGAATTTTCAGATTTTGTAATGCCGTCTTTGTGAGAGTTTGTGCTATCGCTCATCAATAATAAAACGCCCTTATCACCATAATACGCCAAGCGGTTTAGATCCGTTGGATAGCCATCTATCGGCGTATGATCGATCTTGAAATCACCCGTGTGGATTATCGTCCCTGCCTCGCTCGTGATCGCAAGCGCGCAAGCGTCAATAATTGAGTGAGTAATATGGATAAACTCAACCTCAAATTCGCCGATTTGATAAATTTTACGCTTTTGTATCGGACGAAAATAGCTTCGCTCAGCCTTTAATCCATGCTCTTCAAATTTATTACTTATCATGCCAAGTGGCAATGGCGTAGCGTAGATTGGGAATTGAAATTTCTTAAAAAAATATGGCAACGCACCGATGTGATCTTCGTGCGCGTGAGTGATTAAAATCCCCGCAATTTTGTCTTTGATCTTTTCGATATAGCTAAAATCAGGCACGATAATATCCACACCAAGCATACTCTCATCTGGAAAACTCATGCCAACATCAACAATAATCGCGCTCGTCTCTGTCTCAAAAATCGTCATATTCGCACCGATTTCGCCTAGCCCACCAAGCGGAGTGATACGGATTTTGCCATCTGTTTTTGGTGCAAATTTTAGGGGATGAAGTCGCTCATCATGCATCGCTTTATTTGCCTCAATCATCTGCGCGACTGCGATTTGCCATGGCTGATTTCCGGTCAAATTTGACGGGAGATTTTTATTTTTTTTCTTTTGATTTTGGCGAGATTTTGCATTTATTTTTGCATCAGCTTTATCATTTGAATTTACATCACCATTTTCAGATAAATTTTGCGCTTCTTGTAAGCTATTTTGATCGCTGTCGCGCTCTGATTTGCGCCTATTTTTTTGACGAAATTTCTTGTTATTTTGCATAGATTTCGCATTTTCACTATTTTGAGTACCACTTTTTTCGTCTAAATTTAGACTATTTTCGTTGTTTGAGCCCAAATTTGCACTCTCTTTTTGCAAATTTCGCTTACGATTTTTGTAACGATTGTGCTTTTTAAATCTTGTTTCGTTTTGATTTGTTTCGTTAATCTCTTCGCTCATTGTTAGCCTTTAAAAAATTAAAAATTTTAATAAATAAGGCGATATCAATTTGATGAGAGCGTAAATTTTCGTCAATTTTAAGTGTTTCAAACGCGCATTTTAGCACATTTACAGAGTAATTTGCAGTAAGAGTTTTAATCAGTTTTTTACGTGGTGACGCAAAAGCTAATTTAAGGAAATTTTTGAAATTTTCATAATCTTTTTTGGTTGCAAACAAGACGTTTTTGCCATAAATTTCGCGCGATTTTTCTATTTTTATCACGCTAGAAACGACCTTTGGTGGCGGGTTAAAAGCATCTGGCGCGACATCGAAACAGATTTCGCAC
>CAUTSW010000067.1:0-6549 GCA_963541085.1 uncultured Campylobacter sp. | reverse complement strand
ATAAAAGATCTAAAATCAGAAGATTACACTCTAGCAGACACGCACTACATGTCGCTTGCAAGCGAACATGTTGGCTCAAAACTATTAGAAGATACCACGCTAATTATGGCACAAGCCTACATCCGCGATGAAAATTACGCAAAAGCAAACGAATATTTAGATAGATATATAATGAAATACGGCAACAGCCAAAAGATAGAATATGCCAAATTTCTTAAAATAAAAGCAAATTATGAGTCATTTAATAAGCCAAACCGCAATCAAGCTTTGATGCAAGATAGTTTAATTGAAATTGCACACTTTTTACAAGAGCACCCACAAAGCATATATCGCCCGATGATTGAGACAATGCGAATTAAATTTAAACTCGCACTTTATAATCTTGATAAAAATATAAAAGAGCTCTATGAGCGCACTGGAAAAGATGTTTCGGCTAAAATTTATCAAGATAGATTGATGATTACTGGATTAGATGATGCAAACATGATCGCACCACAACTCCCGTGGTATCGCGCGTTTTTTGAGTAAGGCAAAACATGCAAGAACAGCCAAATCAGCTCCCATATATTCCGATTTTAGTAGAAGATGACCTTTTTGTCTATCCGTTTATGATTACGCCAATTTTCATAGGCGATAGTGCAAACAAAAAGGCAATTGAATACGCAGAAAAAAATGATACACAAATTTGCGTCGTTTGCTCAAAAGATGGAAACCAAAATGAGCGCGAATTTGATGCGATTTTTGATTGTGGCGTAGTTGGGAATATTATTAGAAAAGTAGAGCTTCCAAATGGAAAGATAAAAATTTTATTTCAAGGAAGTTATAAAGCCAAAATCATATCTCATGAAGGTAAAAATCCACTCCTAGCAAGTGTCGCGCCTATAAATTTAGAGTATAAAGATCCCGAACATGCCGATATTAATCTCAAATTTTTCAAAGAAAAAATAGCCGACTTTTTAGAGTTTGCCTCTCCTGATATTTTAACCACAATCAACGACGCACTAGAGCCAAATCGCGCAATGGATTTAGTGTTAAATTTATTAAGACTAAATAAAAAAACTGCGTATAGTTTCTTTACTGAACAAATTTTTGAAGATAAAGTGGATAAAATTTTACTACACATAGATGAGCTAGTCCAAAGCAAAAAGATAGAAAACGAGATAAAAGATCGCGTCAAAAAAAAGACAAATCAAAAAAATCGCGAATATTTTTTAAATGAACAGCTAAATATGGTAAAAGAAGAGCTTAAGCGTCTGCACAAAATCACTAAAAACGAACAAGAAGATGAGTGCGATGGCAGTTGTGGCGGTAGTTGCGAAAGTGGCGAAATTTCATACGAAGAAAAGCTAGAAAAATTGCGCCCGTTTATCAATGATGAAATTTACAAAGAGGTAAAATCTCAAATCGATAAATTTAACCGTCTAGGCGCAACAAATGCCGATGGTGCCGCAAGCGCAGAGTATGTGGAATGGGTTTTTCGTATGCCTTTTGCAAATGTTGTTGATGAAAATTTATCGCTCAAAGCTATCGCGAATCAGCTAGATAAAGATCACTACTCTCTTGAAAAACCAAAAGATCGCATAATCGAATATTTCGCGACAAAAGAGCTCCGCCAAAAACGCGGCAAAGATATCGGTGGCGGGTTTATTTTGTGCTTTGTTGGGCCTCCGGGCGTGGGTAAAACTAGCCTTGCAAATTCAATCGCAACCGCGCTAAATAGGGAGCTTGTGCGTATCGCTTTGGGTGGGGTCGATGATGTTAGTGAGCTTCGCGGTCACAGGCGCACATATGTTGCCTCGATGCCTGGGCGCATAATCCAAGGGCTAATAAACGCAAGGCAGATGAATCCGGTTATCGTTTTAGATGAGATAGATAAAATCATGGGACGCACGACACATGGCAATCCAGAAGCGGCACTTTTAGAGATCTTAGACCCAGAACAAAACGATAAATTTCGCGATAATTATCTAAATTTCAATCTAAATTTAAATAAAATTATTTTCATCGCCACAGCAAATGATATAAGCACGATTTCTGCGCCTTTACGCGATAGAATGGAGTTTATATTTGTAAATTCTTACACAGATGATGAAAAATTTGAGATCGCAAAAAAATATATAATCCCACAAGAGCTAAAAAAACACGGCCTAGAGCCAGATGAAGCACTTTTTAGCGAAGAGGCGATAAAATCTATCATAGAAGAATACACTCGCGAAAGCGGTGTGCGAAATTTGCGCCGTAAAATCGCACAAATCGCCCGTAAAATAGCCCGTAAAATTGTCTCACAAGACGCAAAAAGAGTAGAAATTACGAATGAAAATTTAAAAGAATTTCTAGATAAAAAAGTCTATGATATAAATTTCGCCGATGATGAAAATCGCATTGGCATTGTAAATGGACTAGCGTGGACTAGCGTGGGTGGCGATACGCTAAAAATCGAAGCTGTGCGAATAAAGGGCAAAGGCGAATTAAAAATCACAGGACAATTAGGCGATGTGATGAAAGAGTCCGCTCAAATCGCGTTTAGCTTAGCAAAAGTGCTGATTGATGAAGGGCAAATCCCTGTCGCAAGCGATCAAATTTATAAAGAATTTGACCTGCATATTCACATTCCAGAAGGTGCGACGCCAAAAGATGGGCCAAGTGCTGGTATTACGCTACTTACCGCGATCGCTTCGATACTTTCGCAAAAGCCAGTAGATGGGCGTTTGGCGATGACTGGAGAGCTTACACTTAGTGCAAATGTGCTACCAATAGGCGGTCTAAAGGAAAAACTAATCGCGGCGCACAAAGCCAAAATTTCACGAGTATTAATCCCACGCAAAAATTACGAGCGCGATTTAGACGATCTACCTGATATTGTACGCAAAAATTTACAGATAATCCCAGTAGATTGCGCTACAGATGTCCTAAAATACGCACTTTGTGAGTAAAAATTTTGATTTAGGAAAATTTGCTTTTTTTAAATTTATAGATTTAATTAATCTGTAATAATTTTAAAATAATGCAAATTTTTCTTAGTTAAATTTGATAAAAAAATTATGATTTACGCTTTTTAAGTGTAATAAAAATCATTTATTACTATCTTCATCATGTGATTGGCTTTTGTATTACAATTCACCAAATCACAAATAATTAAATTTTTAAATTTCTCTAAATTTCACTTGCATAATTTTAATAAATTCACTCTTTTTATTAATATATTCATCTTTGTCGCCAAGCATTAACTTCTTAATAATAGAATTCAACTTTCAATTATTTTTTTTCAAAGGAGAAATTATGGCAAATTTACAATCAAGTTATGATTTGTTTATCGATGGTGCTTTTATAAAAGCCGAAAATGGCGCAGTTTTAGACGTTTTTAATCCAGCCACAGGCGAAAAAATTTCTCAAATCGCAGACGCTAGCGAAGCTGATGTAGATCGAGCAGTGGCCTCAGCGCGCAAAGCATTCGAGAGCTTTCGCCACACAACAACCGCCACAAGAAGCAAAATTTTATTAAAAATCGCCGATATTATTGAGCAAAACGCGCAATTTTTAGCTGAAGTTGAGACAATGGATAATGGCAAACCAATCCGCGAAACATTAAACGTTGATGTCGCTTTAAGCGTTGAGCATTTTCGCTATTTTGCGGGCGTAATTATGGGCGAAGAGGGTAGCTCAAATATCCTTGGTAGCAACCTATTATCTATCGTTTTACGCGAACCAATCGGCGTCGTAGGGCAGATTATCCCGTGGAATTTCCCATTTTTGATGGCGGCTTGGAAACTAGCACCGGTTATCGCAGCGGGCGATACAAGCGTATTAAAACCTTCCAGCGAAACCAGCCTTAGCGTTTTAGAGCTAATGCGCCTCATCAAAGATGTATTACCAAATGGTGTAGTAAACGTAATCACAGGTCGTGGAAGCAAATCAGGCGAATATCTAAAAAATCACGAAGGCTTAGATAAACTAGCATTTACAGGCTCAACAGCAGTTGGTCGTGATGTCGGTTTAGCGGCTGCAAAACGCATAATACCTGTCACACTTGAACTAGGCGGAAAAAGCGCGAATATCATCTACGCCGACGCCGATATACAAAAGGCATTAGATGGCGTAATGCTAGGAATTTTGTTTAACCAAGGGCAAGTTTGCTGCGCGGGAAGTAGAATTTTTGTGCAAGATGAAATTTATGATGAATTTGTAAAGAAATTAGTCGCCAAATTTAAAAGCGTAAAAGTAGGCAATCCGCTCGATCCATCTACACAAATGGGCTCACAAATCAACGAAAAACAGGCGCAAAAAATCATTGAATATGTAGAGATTGGCGTCAAAGAGGGCGCAAAAATCGCTGTCGGCGGTAAAATTTCAAGTGCGGGAAAGACTTTTGTTGAGCCAACTTTACTAAGCGAAGTGCGAAATGATATGTGCGTCGCGCAAGAGGAAATTTTTGGACCAGTGGGCGTTTTGATTAGATTTAAAGACGAAGCCGAAATTATCAAACTCGCAAACGATAGCAAATACGGTCTTGGCGGGGCAGTTTTCACACGCGATATCAATAAAGCCCTAAACACAGCGCGCGCAATGGAGACAGGACGCGTATGGATAAACACCTACAATCAAATCCCAGCTGGCGCACCATTTGGCGGATATAAAGAGTCAGGAATCGGTCGCGAAACGCACAAAATGATATTAAATCACTACACGCAAGTAAAAAATATCATGATCGATTTAAGTGGCAAACCAAGCGGATTTTATGAAGTAAAATAGTCTAAATTTGCATCGCTATTAAAGGTGATGCAAACCAAAAAATATAAGCGACGAAGCAAAAAAACTTTATGTTTATGTGATAGAAAATTTTCTAGAACTAAGACCAACTAACATAGAATAAATCAGTGTTAATGTAGCCAAAAAAGTTGATGAGTTTTAAAAGAGATGGACTATTACACAAGAAGATTGAGGATATTTACAAATATTTTTTTAAAAGCAAGTAGTGTGGCAGAATTAATTACAACAATAGGCAAGGAAGCTGGTAAAGAAGAGTTTAAACAAGCTTTTTAATAAGGCCAATAATCTTTACCTTGCTACTCTCTTGGAAAGAGTAATTATAGCCAACAGATTTATAGTCTGATATTACAAGGATTATAAAATATGATCGCAACTAATTAATTTTAGTTGCGATTAATTTATATTTTTAAATTTTTCACAAGATGCGCTATTGCCTTTTTCACAACTCTTTTTATAATATTTTTTTGCCATATATAAATAGTAATCTTTTTTTGATTTGCGCCAAATAAATACTCATTAAAATACATATTAGCAATATTTAAACAAGCAAAATTTCCCTGCTCGCTTTCGCAAACTTTATATAAATATGCGTTCCCATTTATTATAATTTTTCCACTTTTTAAAATCGTTTATGCTAATTACAAGTCCAGCCAATACACACGCTTTAAAATCATTTTTATCACACTTTTTATCCATTTCAATCAGATAGTCATTTAGCATTTCACACGCGCCTTTTATGCCTTTTTTACAATGTTTAATATAATCTGAATTAATTTTTGTGTGAATTTCCGCATTTAAAAAATTCGCACAAGAAATTCCATACAAAATAGCCATAAATACGATTTTTTTTCATTTTATATCCTTTAAAAATTTTATATAATTTCAAGAGTGTAAATTTTTTAAATATTTAAATGATATGAGTGTTTATGAATAAAATAAATTTTATTTTTATATTTTTTGCTCCATCTTTTCCTACTCTTTTGCAGATACTGAAGATAAATTTAAAAACGACCCATACAAAATAGAAATTCAAAATACTAAAGCAAAAGTGCAAAAAATAATTGCAAATACTTATTTTTAAAAGCAATGGATTAGAGAAATTTAACGCGCGATTATCGCGTTAATATGGCGATAAAATATGAAAATTTAAGTTGCAAAAAGCAAAATTTAAGTCCGTACGAAAAAGAGATAAATATTTACACAATTGTGTGTCTTTTATCTTTTTTTGCATTTTGTTTTATATAAATTTTTAAGCATTTAATAGATATTACTCTATCAAAATTCATCAAATTTCTTACTCTTATGTTTATCTTTTTTAAATTTTGCATTTTTTAGCTTTTCAAGCAAATTTGCCCGCTTTAAAAGCTCCACCCTACCCTGATTATTTTCGCTATCAAATTTAGTCACAAGCACCAAATTTACGAAATTTTCAAGCTCTTTTGTATAAGCACTATCTAAAAAAACCGCCTCACACTCATGCAAAGGTTTTGCGATTTTCTCTATCAAATTTACAAAAATTTCCGCACTAAAATCGTCGCGTTTGAGTGCTAAAATCGCCACTCGCGCAAAGCGTTCAAGTAATCTTATATATTTTACG
The DNA here is from genome assembly GCA_963541085.1 of uncultured Campylobacter sp. Taxonomy (GTDB): domain Bacteria; phylum Campylobacterota; class Campylobacteria; order Campylobacterales; family Campylobacteraceae; genus Campylobacter_B. The sequence continues at coordinate 185 of CAUTSW010000067.1, read as the reverse complement.
CGTTTTTCTTTTTCGTTCATTTTAAATCCTAATTTAAATTTGCGCACAATTATAGCAAATATTTCTATTTTAAATAAACTAATATAATATATCGATTTTATTTTATCTATTTACTATATTTTTAAAACATCGATAATATCGCACTTTAATTAAATTTCTAATAATAATATATAATTACTTGACTT
>CAUTSW010000066.1:0-6912 GCA_963541085.1 uncultured Campylobacter sp. | reverse complement strand
CACTCACAGTCACATCGCAACCAAAACGTTTTGCCACCTCTCTAAGTGGCGGATCAGAAAACCCGGCCAATGGTGCTAAAAATAGCACTGAATCACTAAAATTTATCAATTTTATGAGAATAAAAGCGACGCTGGAACGCTTTTGTTGTTATCGCGCAAAAATAGTAAAATTTCAAATTTTTCATTATTTTTACCATCATTATAGTGGAGTTGATTTCTAAGCTCATCAATCATTCCAAGCTCATAAAGCCCATACCAATAAGCATCGTTTGCGTCTGCATTGTCATTTTTTAGTCGTTCAAACATCTGCAACAAAATATCTGGTGAAAATTTATTTTTTAGCATTCTAAATAGCTTAATATATTCAGAATCGTTAAAACTAGAATTTTTAATAATTTCATAAAAATCTTCACGCGAAATTTCAAATTTATCATCACTTAAATAGCGGTCAATAATCATCATAATATCGTCATTTTGCGTAGGGATTCCATATTTTTTGATATCTAAAAAAGGTGCATTTTTAATGATCGATTTATACGCCTTATTAATCAAATCGTCGCTAAAATTTTGACGTTTATTTAAAATTTCATAAGCAAATTTTGGTTCAGAATTTAGGCGGTTTTCCTCATTTTGCAACCAAATTTTATTAGTTTTTGGAAGTTTAAAACGCTTTAAATCTTCAAATTTTCCAGCCTCAACAGCCTTGAGAGTTTTAATCGCATCTCTTAATTGCTCGTTGTTTGGCTGCGAAATTTCATCACTTTTTGATAGAAATTTAACAACTTCTGCTGCGTCTTTGAAAACTTTAGTTTTAAAAGTTTTATCGTTATCAAGCCCAAAAAGTGCCTCTTGCAACATCTGCAAAAAGGTCTTTTCATCGTTTTGAATCGCCTTTTTATCGCGATAGATCAAAAATCCAACAAAACACAAATGCAAAAGTGTAAAAATAGTAAATAACAAAAGTGGCATCAAAAACCACGCCACAAAAGGAAGCTCTTTTGAAAATCCCAAAAAACTAAGCGTGTAACTATCTGAATTTTCAATAAAAACAAAAATCCCTACAACTAAAATATAGATTACGGCATAGCCAAAAAACTGCTTGATTCTCATTTTTTTCCTTTTTCGATAATTTCACGACAAACTATGCAATATTTCGCCGTCGGCTTTGCACGAAGACGCGCCATGGAAATTTCTTCTTCACACATTTCACAAACACCGTACGTTTTGGCGTTGATTTTGCCAAGCGATTCATCTATCTCTTTTAGCTCTTGTGAAAGCTTTTGAATCATCGCATAACCAAGTGTTGTATCAGTATCCACGCTCGCAACATCAATCTCATCACTCGCATCGGAGCTATCCTTTAACCCGCGAATATCATCAACAGAACTATTTATATTTTGGATAATCTGTTCTTTTCTCTCGTTTAAAATTTTACGGAAAAACTCCAACTCGTTCTTTTTCATTAACATCCTTTTTACTTATGATATGGGTGATTTGAATTAATACAAAGTGCGCGGTAAATTTGCTCAAACAACACAAGCTTTGCGATTTTATGCGCGAAAGTCAGACGCGAAAGGCTAATACATCTATTCATTTTAGCTTTAAAATTTGAGCTAAAACCATACGCCCCGCCGATAAAAAACGAAATTTGCGCCTTATCTTTTAAAATATTTGCAAATTCAAAACTATCCACCATCTCACCACTCTCATCAAGCCCAATACAATAACCTTTTATGTATGGTGCATACGCTTCATCATAGCTTTTTAGGGCATCTGTGTGGCTTTTTGATTGCGCTTTGGCGATTTTGTCATTAAAAATCACATTTTCTACAACTTCTGCGCTAAATTTTGACATCTTTATATATTGTGAAATTTCAGTTTTAAATTCGTCGCTTTTTTGAATACTAAAAACTGAAATTTTCACTTTTTACGCCTCTTTTTTACTAGAAATTCGATCTGAATTTAAACTACTTTCGCTGTTTTTAGCTCCCAAAAACACCAAAATATCATATAAATATTTTTTATGTTCTTTTCTCGAAACAATAGCATCAATCAATCCATGCTCAAGCAAAAATTCAGCTGTTTGAAAGCCCTCTGGAAGATCTGCGCCGATGGTTTGTTTTATTACACGCTGTCCAGCAAAACCGATAAGCGCACCAGGTTCGGCAATAATTATATCGCCAAGCCACGCAAATGACGCACTTACGCCACCCATCGTCGGATCTGTTAAAATAGAAATATATGGGATTTTTTCATCGCTTAAAATTTTAAGCGCAGCGGAAGTTTTACTCATTTGCATCAGGCTAAATGTGCTCTCTTGCATTCGCGCACCACCACTCGCACTAACGATAATAAGTGGGTATTTTTTTTCAATACTTCTCTTTACGGCACGTGAAATTTTTTCACCCTCAACAGAGCCAAGTGATCCGCCCATAAACGCAAAATTAAATACAACAAGCTCGACATCAAGCCCATTAATTCGCGCTTCACCACTAATTACAGAGCTTTTTTTGCCTGTCTTTTCAAAGCCCTCTTCAATGCGTTTTTTATATGATTTTTTATCTACAAATTTAAGCGGATCAATCGGTGTTAAATCACTATCAAATTCTACAAAAGTTCCATCATCGCATATCAAATTTATTCTTTGAGTAGGAGTAATGCGCATGTGGTAATCACACTTTGGACAGACATGAGAATTTGCTTCAATCTCTTTAAAATACATCAATGAGTGGCATTTATCGCATTTGACCCAATGCGATGGAGCTTCGCTAGGATCGGCCTGTTTTCGCCTAATTTTTGAAAATAATTCTGTGAAATTCATACTTTCCCCTAATAAATTGCGGGATTGTACCTAATTTTTCCTTAAATGAATACATTAAATTTGGCTATAATTCGCACTTTTAAATTAAGGTTAAATTTGAATGCAAGGCTATATTTTAAATGTTGCAAAAGTAAAAAACGAAGATTGCATAGTGTCTATTATCACGCCCCAGCGGATTTTGCGCTGCTACCGATTTTACGGTGCTAGACACTCAAATATTATCCAAGGCTACAAATTAGATTTTGAGATTGAGACATCGCTAAATTTCTTACCGCGCCTAAAAAATGTCCTGCATCTTGGGTTTCCTTATTTATTGGAACGAAATTTACTACTTAAATGGCAAGAGCTTACGCGACTTTTTTGGTTGCACTTGCGCGATTTAAATGAAATTGATGAGTTTTATTTTAAACTTTTGGAAAAGTGTGGCAATAAATTTAGCAAACAAAATCCTAAACGCATTGTCGTCGAGGCTTATCTTGAAATTTTAGAATTTGAAGGGCGCAAACACAGCCTGAATGTATGCTACTTTTGCGGAGAAAAACTTAGCAATGAGATCTGCTTGACGCGCGGATTCTTGCCATCGCATTTTGCGTGTAGTGGCGGGGCTAAATTTAATTTTGCAGATATTGCAGAGCTTTTTAAAATAAAAAGTGCCATTAATTTAAGCGATGATGAGATTACAACACTCTATGGAGTAATTTTAGAAGGGTTTTGAAATTTAGCTTTAAATAATAAACTATCTAAATTTCTGCTTTTATAAATTTGAGTGAAACTTAGCCTGTTGGCTAAATTTCACATCGTTTATAAAATCTAAATTAATTCATTTAAAAATTTGATTTATTCTAGATCGTATTTTTTTAAAATCTTTTCCATTTCGCCACTTTCTCTCATATCAGTAATAGCTTTATTAATTTTTGCTAATAAATCAGCATTTTTCCCTTTACCTACCATATAGAAAACATCAGAATCTTGTGCCTGCTCTACGATAAATGGCTGAATTTTTTTAGATATATTAAAATCTTTCATCATTTTAAAAGATTTGCGATCAATTTCATTAAACGCATTGTAGTTTTCTTTTATTATCGGCATCGAAACAGCCGAATGTAAAAATACAAAATCAATTTTTTTATATTGAAGATCGGAGAAAAGTTTTAAATATGAAGTATACCCGACTGGAATTGCGCCTATTTTTTCTAAAGTTTCTTTATTGACATCAACTTCACTGTCATAACCGACCTTTTTGCCTTTCATCTCCTCTTTTGTAGTTGCAGGATTATCCTCTAATTTAAGATACAAATTGTTTATCTCGTAATATGGAACACTATGATCGCAACCTTGTGTATGTTTATCATCACCTAAAAATGAGATAGCCAAATCAAAAGTACCTTTATTTAACTCACTGCAAAGTTCATTATACGAACTAGGGATAATTTCATAGCTTAAATTTAACTTTTTAAATATCGCATCAATAATATCAACATCAGCACCTACTATATGAGACGCATGTTCATATGTAAAAGGTGGGATTGTTGGGTCTGCACCGATTTTAATCTTATCTGTTGCAGATAAATTAACTGCGCCAAGTGCCAATAAACCTAAAAGTAACTTTTTCATGAAGTATCTCCTTAAAAAAATGTATCAGAATGTAAATTTTCAAAAGCAGCTTTTAGCGAGATAAAAAGCTTCGGATTTTCGCTTTCTAATTTTGCTAAAAGTTGTTTTGTCTCAAACCTTGCGTGTGGCATTTTGACATCAAATCTCATCGCTGGACACGCCTCATCGCCCACAGTTTGCAAACCATTTCGCATAGCACTATCGCGGAGCTGTTTTTCACGCGCAAAAATCAACGGACGAATAACAACAATCCCGTTTTGTGCACGATACTTTGGCGCAAGTGTTCTAAGTGCACCATTGTATGTAAAATTCATAAAAAAACTCTCCGCCGCATCATCTAAATGATGTGCAATAGCGAGCTTATTATATCCGTTTTTTAAAGCATATGAGTATAAATATCCGCGCCTCATACGCGAAAAGAAGCTACAAAATGATGAATTTCGCCTAATTTTATCTTTTGAAAGCTCAAAAATTTCACTATCGATCACTTCATAATCAATATCATGCTCTTTGCAATGAGTTTTTAAATAATCGAAATTTTCGCCCATACCATAGCCTAAAGTGACGGCTTTAAAATCCCAATTTTGCGGACTTACGCTTTGAAAGTGTTTTAAAATATGAGCTAAATTAAGACTATCTTTGCCGCCACTTAGTCCAAGCAAAATTCTATCATTTTCCTCAAACATCTTATATTTTGCGTTTGTTTGCCCGACAATTCGTAAAAGTTTTTTGCTAATTTCTATCATATTTTTTCAATCATTTTTAAGATAAAATCCGCGCTTAAATTTGCAGTTTTTATTAAAAATTCATCAAAATCAAATTCTGCTTTTTTGCCAGCCTCATCGCTAATTGCGCGTAAAATAAAAAACGGCACACCAAGCGCATCGCACACAACGCCGACACTAGCACCTTCCATCTCGACGACATCAGCACCAAAAGTTTTATTGATCCACCGTTTTTTATCTTCATCGCAAATAAATTGATCACCACTGGCAATCGTAGCTGGTTTTAGCGTGACACCATTTTGCGTGGCAACTTGCGTCGCGATTGTATTTAAATTTGCATCAGTGCTAACATAAATTTCATTTCCAGGGACATAGCCAAAAGGATGCCCGAATGCACTAATATCAAGATCGTGCTGACAAACACGCGTAGCATATGCCATATCTGCTATTTTAAAACCATCACTAATCGCGCCGGCCACACCTGTAAAAAGCAAAATTTCCGCGCCAAATTTCTCTATCATTATGCTTGAAGTTAGCGCAGAATTCACCTTACCGATTTTTGAATAAGCGATGATTAGCTCATGATTTTTGTAATTTGCGTGATAAAATTTATTTTTCGCATATTCTACTTGAGTGTGTTCTAAGCGCGCCAAAAGTAGCTCTATCTCTTCGCTCATCGCCCCTAAAATCGCGATTTTCATAGATTGTCACCATTTTCTAAAACTGAATTTTCGAGCGCAAATTCTACAAATTCATCCAAACTTGCCATGTCAAAAATGGAAAATGTTGCCTTATCTGTAATTTTTTTATTGATACCTTTTAAAACGTTTGCGCCAAATTCTACAAAACAGTCTATATTTTGAGCAGCAAATTCTACGCTTTGTTTATATAAAACAGGCGAAACAAGTTGTAGTTTTAATAAATTTACAGCTTCAGTTTTTGTGGTGTAAATTTTCGCATTTACATTTGATATAACCGGCGCAAATTTCAACTCTAACACATTTTCCAAAAATGGCACTAAATTTTCACTTGCGCTTTGTAACATCGGACAGTGGCTAGCGACACTCATGTTAAGCAACATCGCGCGTTTTGCGCCTGATTGCTTAAAACAGGACTCTAATTTAGTAAGATGAGCCCTATTTCCAGCGATAACAATCTGCCCGTCGCAATTAAAATTTGCAACCCAAACATCTAAATTTGATGCTTGAGCTTGAGCAATGATCTCATTAACTTTTTCATCGCTAAGTCCTAATATCACCATCATAGAAGCATCTTTATCAGCGCATGAATCTTGCATAAATTTACCACGATTTCGCACCAAATTTAACAACTCGAATTTATCAATACCGTTTGCCACGCCAAGCGCACTAAATTCACCAAGCGAGTGCCCCAGCATCAACTCTGCATTTAAATTTAATCCGCGCGACGATAATTTTTCTTTTGTAGCCAAAAAGCAGATCAAAGAATTTGCGACAATTGCTGGTTGGGTAAATTCTGAGATATTTAAATTTTCATTTTCTTTAAATAAAAGTTCATTAAAATCGATAGCGCAATGTTTGCTTGCGCCATCTAAAAATGACTTTGCACTCTCAAAATTATCATAAATTTCGCGTCCCATGCCAGCTTTTTGAGAGCCTTGACCTGGGAATATAAAAGCAAATTTCATCGTAAATTACTCTTTATCTTGGCAACAATGTCCGTCATGATGGTGTTTGTGGTGATGTCCATGCCCACCACAACAATGGTGCTCGT
>CAUTSW010000065.1:0-7018 GCA_963541085.1 uncultured Campylobacter sp. | reverse complement strand
TGGCTACAATCTTTGAAAAAATCGTAAGCGGAGAGATTCCGTCAAATAAAGTTTTAGAAAATGACAAATTTTTAGCTTTCCACGATATTAATCCAAAAGCACCAATTCACATTTTGATTATTCCTAAAATTTGCTATGAAAATTTTCAGGTAATGGATGCAAATTTAATGGGTGAAATGACAAAATTTATTCAAGAAGTTGCGCGAAAATTAGGCGTAGATCAAAGCGGCTATCGCTTGGTATGTAATTGCGGTGAAAACGGCGGTCAAGAGGTCATGCATCTGCACTTTCATCTACTTGCTGGATGTCGTTTGGAGTGGGATCATTCACAAGGCCACAACAGCGATGAGAGTTTTTAAAATCTATAAAAATGCGCGGATTATATTTTAAAAAGGAGAATTTATGGGAAAATTTGTAAATAATATCAATGAGTTTTATTCGTTTTGCGATGAAAAAGAGGTTGCTTTTGTAAGTTTTAGAATCACAGATCTAAAAGGCGTTTGGCACCAAATTTCATACAATTATAAACGCCTACCAAAGGAATTTTATAAAGGTTTGCCTTTTGATGGATCAAGTGTGGAGGCTTGGCAACCAATCGATAAATCAGATATGCTAATCATACCAGACATTGAAACTACATTTTTAGACCCATTTACAGCCGATGTTACAGCTGTTGTAATTTGTGATGTTTATGATATTTATAAGGGCGATTTATACGAAAAATGTCCGCGCTCAATCGCAAAAAAAGCATCTAAATTTTTGCGCGAAAGTGGGATTGGCGATGTGTGCTATTTTGGACCGGAGAATGAATTTTTCGTATTTGATGATGTAAAAATCACAGATAGCTCAAATCACGCCTCATATGAAGTAGATAGCGAAGAGGGTTCTTGGAATAGCGGAAAAGTGTTTAAAGACAGCTACAACAACGCCCACCGCCCAGGCGTAAAAGGGGGATATTGCCCTGTGCAGCCGATTGATTCTATGGTTGATTTGCGCGCTGAAATGGTGCAAGTGCTTGAACAAATCGGCATCGAAACTTTCATCACTCACCACGAAGTAGCCCAAGGTCAATGCGAGCTAGGCGTCAAATTTGATAGGCTAATAGAGGCCGCTGATAACGTGCAAAAATACAAATATGTAGTAAAAATGGTCGCGCATTTAAACGGCAAAACTGCGACTTTCATGCCAAAACCGCTCTATGGCGACAACGGAAGTGGAATGCACGTGCATCAATCAATCTGGAAAGATGGCAAAAATCTATTCTTTCAAGAAAACGCCTATGCAAATTTAAGCGATTTGGCGCGCCATTATATCGGCGGAGTTTTACGCCACGCTAGAAGTGTAGCGGCATTTACAAATCCTAGCACAAACAGCTATAAACGCCTAATTCCAGGCTTTGAAGCGCCATCTATTTTGACATATTCAAGCCAAAATCGCTCAGCGTCTGTACGAATTCCTTATGGAAGTGGCGAAAATTCAGTTCGCGCCGAGATGCGTTTCCCAGATGGTAGCGCGTGTCCTTACTTGGCGTTTGCTGCGCTACTTTTGGCAGGGCTTGATGGAATTAAAAATAAAATTGAACCAGTTGGCCCGATGGATGAGAATCTATTTAAACTAACTCTTGATGAGATTCGCGAAAAAGGCATTGAGCAGTTTCCACACACGTTGCGCGGAAGTTTAGAGGCGTTAATCCGCGATAATGAGTATTTGCGTCCTGTGATGAGCCCGCTATTTATCGATACTTATCAACATTTTAAATTTGAAACGCAAGTTTGGCCTTATGAGGCTAGACCGACCGCTTTTGAGTTTGCGACGACATACTCTTGCTAAATTTAGCCATATAAGGAATTTAGTTTTTAAAGCTAAATTCCGCCAAGAAAATTAATTATTTAAAACATTAAAAGCTACAAATTTGCTAATTTATTATCATTTTAATTGCAGAAAAAGGCGTTAATTCGCGCCAAAAAGTATAAAAAGTATAAATTCGGTGGTGAAATTTTCAGCTTAAAAATCTGTTTAAAATCTTTACTCTAAATTTTTAGGCGCGTGGTAGGCATGAATTTTTGAGGTTAAAAATAACTTCCCACCTTGACTTATTTAGCAAAACAGCAAATTTATCTACAATAGGTAAAACGGAGCTAACGCCCATTTTATAGCATTTAAAGCTAGGGAATTTACACTTATATCGATCTTTGACAAAACTACAAGGCGGTCAAAACTGCAAAAATTATGCTGATGAAATTTGGATTTTTTTAGCTTATATCCAAATTTACTTTATCAAATTTAATTGCATTAAAAGTGGACTTTTCTATCTTTAATTTTAAACAAAATCAACTATCTCAAAGAGGCAAATTTGGATTAATGTAAAAATTAATAGACAAAATTTGCGTAAATTTTTACCAAAAATAAATCAAATTTGTTTTTTGATACCGCTAAAGTTTTGTTCGCTACATATTTACTTAAGCAAAAATACTCTGATAGCTAAAACCGCTCTTAAACCAAAGCCAATGCCGATTTTATCGGATTTACGCAATCTACAAGGGTGATTATTCAAGCTGCTAGAAAGCTTTTATGCTAATTACAAAGCTTAACACACTCCAGAATACAAAACTCAAAGAATAAATTCGCTCATAAATAGCATTGAGAAATTTCGCAATACGTTAAACACATAAAAAAGAAAATTCATCTAAATTTTAAAGGCACAAAAAATAGAAATTTCATTGCACTCAACGGAAAGCAAATTTGGATTTAAAATTAAACTACGCACAAAATTTATCACAAACTACTAAAACCAATCCGCAAGCTATACTTAATCTACTTAAAAAGCTAAATTTTTGATTTTATACTCAAATTCTGCGACTGATCTACCTCGCACACATATTTGCCAACAGCTTCGCGCCATTTAAATAACGTTTGAAAAATTTAGGCTTAAACTCGTCAAAAATCCAAACATATCGCTTACACAATCACCCACTGCAGGGATTTGCGCCGTGATTATTTATGTTTTCAAAAATTCGCCATTTGCTTAAATTTGCCGGCGCAATATTATCGCGAATAGTTGCGACGCAATTTTGGCTAGAAATTCCAGCGTGATTTTCATTTAAAATTTAAACCGCATCTTAAAAGCCAAATGCTTACAAAGCTATTTTTTACAACACTAAAAAATAGCAAATTTTAAGCTAAAAATTCGCCAACCATACAGGGCGAATAAAGCATAAAGATGTATAAAATTTGTTTACCAAAAAACAAATTTTCACCATAATCACGCATTTTAAACACTACTTAATTTTCACAAATTTTGGCTAATTTATGCGCCATTTTAAACACTCGCAAGCTATCAAAGCGCCACAAAATTTATACCAAATATCTTAAAAATTTAAATTTTCAAGCTATTTTTCGCCCATATTTTTAAACTCCATCGCCAAAAATTCACCCGTAAATGAGCCTGTTTTTTTATAATTTTTCGCCAAATTTAGTGGCGTCCCCTGCGCTATTATGCGCCCTCCACCAGCCCCACCTAGTGGCCCTAAATCCACAACATAATCGCAATTTTTTATCACGTCTAAATTATGCTCAATCACAATCACGCTATTACCAAGCTCAACAAGGTGTTGTAGCACGCTTACTAGCCGATCCACATCGCCAAAATGCAGTCCCGTAGTGGGCTCATCTAAAATATAAAGCGTCTTGCCAGTATCTGTGCGACTAAGCTCTTTTGCAAGTTTTACGCGCTGAGCCTCTCCACCGCTTAGCGTCGTGGCGTTTTGCCCTAGAGTTATGTAGCCTAGCCCCACATCTTGAAGCGTTTTGAGCTTTTGCTTTATCTTTGGCACAGCCGCGAAAAACTCAAGCGCTTCATCGATACTCATCGCCAAAACTTCGCTGATATTTTTGCCTTTGTATTTTACCTCTAGCGTTTGCGAATTATATCTTGCCCCGCCACACACATCGCACGGCACAACAACATCTGGCAAAAAGTGCATCGAAATGGTAATTACACCATCGCCTTGGCACTTTTCGCAACGCCCGCCTTTTACATTAAAACTAAATCGCCCGACCTTATATCCGCGAATCATCGCCTCTTTTGTGCTCGCAAAAAGCGCGCGAATTTCGTCCATCGCGCCGGTGTAAGTGGCAGGATTTGAGCGTGGCGTACGACCGATTGGGCTTTGATCTAGATAGATTACTTTATCTAAATTTTCTAGCCCGTTTATCTGTGTGCCTTGTAAAATTTGCGCCTTTTTTGCGTTATTTAATCGAGATTGCGCGATCGGCAAAAGCGCACCAAGTATCAACGAACTCTTGCCTGAGCCACTCACGCCGGTAACTGCAACCAAATTTGATAGAGGAAATTTGACATTCAAATTTGAAATATTGTTTATATTTACATTTTGTAGCTCGATAAATTTATCTGATTTGCGCTGTTTGTTGTGCGAAATTTCTAGCTCGCCTTTCATATATTTTGCGGTCATTGTGTCGCTTTTTAAAAGGCTTTGATAATCCCCAGCAAAGACAACCTCCCCGCCAAATTTACCAGCTTTTGGACCGATATCTACGATAAAATCCGCCTCCTCTATCGTCTTTTTATCGTGCTCTACGACGATTACTGAGTTGCCTTTTTGTTGCAAATTTCTAAGCGTGGCGATTAGTTTTTGCGTATCGCGCTCATGCAGCCCAATACTAGGCTCATCAAGCACATACATTACGCCACTAAGCCCTGAGCCAATCTGCGATGCAATACGAATTCTTTGAGCCTCTCCACCGCTAATCGTACGCGCGTCCCGTCCCAAAGATAGATAATCAAGCCCGACGTTATTTAAGAAATTTAGTCGCTCATTTATCTCTTTTAAAATCGGTGCGCCAATCGCCTTTTCTTTATCGCTAAAAGTGTTAAAATTTCGTTCATCAGCAAAAAAATTCGCGCAATCTGCGATGTTAAAATCTAAAATTTGTGAGATCGTCTTTCCGCCAACCTTGACCGCGAGGCTCTGTTTTTTAAGCCTATATCCATCGCAACAATCGCACTTTTTTTCGCTCATATAATCTTGTAGATCGTTTTCGCCCTTTAAAATATCATAGGCGATTTTCATCACGCCATCAAATTTGCGCGATAATTTATGGCGTTTCCATACAAAATCGACCTCTTTTGCGTTTCCATATAATATGCTTTTTTGTTCTGCGTCGCTTAATTCTTTAAAAGGCGTCTTTAAATCTATGCCGTTTTGTTCGCAAAATGCGAGTAAAAATCCATAATAATAGCTCTTGTTAAAGCCATACATTATGCGCACCGCGCCATCTATTATCCCGCGCGTCTCATCGATAATTTTGCTTAAATCAAGGCTAAATTTTACCCCTAATCCATCGCACTCTTCGCACGCGCCTTTTGGTGAATTAAAACTAAATAAAAGCGGCTCTAGCTTATCAAACGAAATTTTGCAGTTTAAACAAGCGTTGTGTTCGCTAAATTTGAGCGATTTTTGCGCAAAACCAAGTTCATCGGCGTTTGCTATTTCGATCTCTATCTCACCAAAACTCTCATTCAAAGCCTTCTCCACATCATCGGCAATTCTCGCTGAGTTTTCATCAGATACAACAACGCGATCGATTACGACGCGGATTGAGTGCTTTTTAGTTTTACTAAGCTCTATCTCTTCATCTAATCGAACTAAAACACCATCAATCATCGCGCGAATATAGCCCTTTGCGCGCAAATCATCTAAATTTGAAGCAAATGTGCCTTTTTTTTCGCGAACAATCGGCGATAAAATCGAAATTTTAAGCCCTTGAGGAAGAGCTAAAATTTGAGCGATAATATCACTCGCGCTCATTTTTGAGATTTTTTCACCGCATTTCGGGCAGTGTTGTGTGCCAACATTTGCATACAAGAGGCGCAAATAATCGTAAATTTCTGTGATTGTGCCGACCGTTGAGCGCGGATTTTTGCTCGTAGTTTTTTGATCGATTGCGATCGCCGGAGTTAGCCCCTCGATTTTATCCACGTCAGCTTTTGCTACGCGGTCTAAAAACTGGCGCGCATATGAGCTTAGGCTCTCGATATATCTGCGTTGCCCCTCAGCATAGAGCGTATCAAATGCTAGAGTTGATTTTCCTGAACCTGAAAGCCCTGTCATTACGACTAATTTATTTTTTGGAATAATTAAGTTTATATTTTTTAAGTTGTTTTGTTTTGCGCCGTAAATTTCAATATTATCGTTCATTTTTTACCTTAAAATTTTAAATAGAGTGATGATAAATAGCACGGAATATAGCGCGATCATGAGCTTTTTTTGTAGCTGTTTTGAGGCCAAATGGCACATTTTGATACCAAAATAGACGCCAAATAGTGCGCCAATACCACTGATTGTGCCTAGTTTATAATTTAACATGCCGTGCATTCCAAGCGAAATAAATCCGCTAATTGATGAAAACAGCACAAAAAACAGCCCCATCGGAACTGCTTTTTTGATATCAACATGCAAAAATCCTATCAAAATAGGCGTCAAAATCACGCCTCCGCCAACGCCAATACTCATCGCAAAAGCCCCGATAAATAGTCCAAGCACGAAAAAAACAAGTGGTTTTATCTCTTTGCTTTGTGGCGCATTAGATGGCGTAAAAAACATCTTAACAACCGCCACGCCAAGCACAAAAAGCAACCCAAATTTAAGGTAAATTTCTGGCAAATTTGTTACAAAAAATCCACTCAAACTAGCACCTATTGCACCACCACATCCGATAATTGCGCCATTTTTTACGTCTAATTTAGTAAGGCTTTTTGATTTAAAATTTAAAAATGTCCCAAAAATTGAGCTAAAGACCATCATTATGACGCTAACGCCGATCGCTTCTTTCATACTAAGCCCTAAAAGCATGAGCGTAGGTGTTAAAATAAGCCCCCCGCCAATACCAAAAAATCCCGCTAAAAAGCCTATTGTAGCACCTAAAAATCCAAATTCAAAAAGTGTAAAAAAATCCATAAATTTCGCCTTAAATTTTAAAAAATCGCTATTTTACTTCA
>CAUTSW010000064.1:0-7177 GCA_963541085.1 uncultured Campylobacter sp. | reverse complement strand
AACCTCTAAAACTCACTAAAAAATAAATTTGGTTAGAAATTTAAAACCTAATTTACAACAAGAATTAATATATTAAGTCAAGAATTTATACTCTTTTTTGGCTTTAAAATACTAGAAGATGATTTATGAGATATAAATTTGCCTCTCTAAATAGACAGGCTGGAGTATTTTGGCTTTAAAATCACTTTGCAATCTTAAATCTATACCAAGCCATAATGTGTAATATCGTCGCTACGATGAGCAATATATAGCCTACTAAAACCATCATTGTAGCAATACCAATGATAAAAAATATCGCATAGTATAAGAAAAATTTATCACCTGAAATTTGCGATAACTCTTTGTAGGTAAGAAAAATTTTATATAGCGAATATATGGATATTATTACACCTAAAACCAACAAAATTATGACGATCGGGGAAAATGTAAAGCCACCGTTGCTGTTAGTTGCTCCGATAGAAGAACTCATTCCCAAAAAAGCGCTAATTAATATCAAAACAACACCTATTACACCACAGATAGCACTCAAAATGTAGTTGCGTTTTAGCGTAGGGCTATTGACTAAGTTGGCTAGTTTTAAAATCGCGATAAGCAAACAGATAAATCCAGGTATATATAAAACACCTCCTATAAAACCAAAAATAGATAAGCACGCTCCTATGAGTGCTAGTGTTCTTATGCTACTTATCTCGGTATTTAAGATTTTGCTAATAACGTAAATTTCGTTTGCCTTGAGATTGTTTGCTACAAAATCTACCTCATCGCCGATTTGGATTTCGCTTTGTGATTTTATATCTTCTTGTGTGAAGCTATATCTGTGTCCATCTTGCGCAGATATCACTTCGTGCGCTAAAACAGTGCCTTTCATAAACGCTCCTTGTTAAAAAATTTGAATTGTTTTGGGTTTTTTAAAAATAAATTTTAAAAATCCAAGCTAGATTAGACAAATTTTATTTGAATTTATAAATTCAGATTATCTGCTTTGCTTATGTATAGCTACAATTGCGTCAAATTTAGTTATAAATTTTATATTAAAAATTTATTTTTAGGCAGATGAACGAGAAATTTATTAAAACTAATAAAATAAAAACTAAATAAAATTGGCTAAATTTAGGTCTAAAATCTAGCCAAAATAGAAAATCAATCTAATCTTTGTTTAATAAAATAAGGTTCTTCAAGATCTTCGCAAGTTGCATCCATATTAAATAGTTCGCCACTAACGCGTTTTAATTTTTGACGTTTTATTTCGTGATTATCAGTGTTTTTGGGACCTGCCTTTGGTGTCTCTTTGACCTCTTGTTTTTCTTCAAAACCAGTCGCTATAATCATAATCTCAGCCTCATCTTCACTCATATCCTCAGCATAAATATTGCCAAAAATTATATCAGCGCTCTCATTTACTGCACTTTCTATTGTAGACATCGCTTCGCCGATTTCAACTAAAGAGTAGTTTGGATTAGTTTTTATCTGAATCAATACGCCCATCGCGCCATTGATTTTCATATTATCAAGCAACGGCGATTGCAACGCATCTTCAACAGCCTTTTGCGCAGCACTCTCGCCTTGCGCTTTACCAATACCAATAAGCGCAACGCCACGATATGACATAATCTTTTTGATATCTTGAACATCTAAATTTAGTACGCCACTATCCAAAATAACACTACTCATACCACTAACAGCAGACGCTAAAACATTATCAACTTGTTTGAAGCTATCTTTAATACCAGCTTTTTTATCAATTATTGTTAATAGTTTTTGATTAGAAACAACAACGATTGAATCACACTCTTTTTTAAGCTCAGCCAATCCGCCAAGAGCTAATTTCATACGTTTTTGTCCCTCAAATCCAAACGGAGTAGTCACCACACCTATGGTAAGAGCTTTTAACTCCTTTGCAGCCTTAGCTACAACTGGTGCTGCGCCAGTTCCAGTGCCTCCGCCAAGACCAGCCGCGATAAAAACAATATCAGAATCGCCAATCGCATTTTTAATCTCTTCATAACTCTCTTCAGCTGATTCTGCGCCCACTTCTGGAACCATACCTGCGCCAAGCCCTTTTGTGCGCATTGCTCCTAGTTGAATTTTAGTAGATGCTAAAGAATCATTTAAAGATTGTGCATCAGTATTAGCAACAATTAGCTCAATTCTATCTAAGCCCTCTTTTATCATATGATTTATCATATTTACGCCACCGCCACCAACGCCGATAGCCTTCATTTTAGCACCATATATTCCCTTATCTTCTTCTATCGAAAATAGTTCCTGCGACATAATCTCCCCTTTTAAAATAAATTCATTATCTTTTTATAAAGCCATTTCAGCCAAAAAACCATATTAAACCCACCAGAACCGTTTGTTCGTCCGATGTTATCTACAATTTCGCGATTCGCTAATTTTATACTTTCCATATCTTCTGATGTTATATCATCTTTGCTCTCTATGGCCTCATCAATTTCGCGTCCTAAATTCAGTGGCTTTTTTTTACTCTCGCCACGATATCTAAAATCATCATTTGAATCCAATTCATACTGGGTAAAATTTCCAGCACCATAAAGACAAAGCCCGATTACACAAGAATTTTGCGTGTCATTTGAAATTTCACTAAGTCCATCAACATCAATCGGCTTTGCAACGCGAACAGGCACATTTACAAAAAGCTCGCTCATAAATTCGCGTATCTCATCAAATTTCGCCATGCCACCAGTAAGCACAATACCAGCACCAAGCATCTCTTCATAGCCACTTTGTAAAATTTGCTTATTTATCTGCCCTAAAATCATCTCTAATTTGCCAGATATTACATTAACAATCACACCCAAATCAATCTCAACCAAGCCATCTTGCCCAGAAACTGGTGCCTCTACGCTATTTTTGCCCTGATCTATTAATTTGCCATACTCTAATTTTATGCTCTCTGCACTTGCTAATGGGATATGTAAAGCTCTGCTTAAATCGCGTGTAATAACAGATGAACCAACCAATAACGAATCACTATGTCGCATCGAATTTCCAACATAAACAACCGTATCACATGTATCACTACCAAGATCAATAAGTGCAACGCCAAGCTCTTTTTCATCACGAGTAAGCGTAGCAAGAGATGTAGCATATGAGCTTAAAATGATGTTATCCGCGCAGATATTTGCCAACTCTAAAACTTTTTGAAAATCTTTTATCGCGCTTCCTGGTACGGCTACAACATATGTATTGACCTCCAATCGATTTCCACTCATACCAAGCGGATCTTCAATATCATCTTGATTATTCACCTTAAAATCATACGGCAAAACGTGAAGTTTATGATAATCTTTTGGAATGCGAGCATTCTCTTGCGCGATTTTAACAGCACGTTCAATCTCGTTTGTTGTGATTTCAGAACCAGCTATACTGATCACGCCTTCTGATTTTACACATTTTGCACATGCTGGCGAGATAGAGACAACACAAATATCATACTTCACGCCTGCGCTTTTTTGCGCTTCAAGGGTCGCTTTTTTTACAGATTCTGCTGCTTTTTCGATATTTTTAATAGATCCTTTTACAATGCCAGACGTTTCACACTGCCCAAAACCGCAAATTTGAAAGCCATATTTATCAACTTTTGCAATCGCCGCACGGACATTTGATGAGCCAATATCTAAGCCTAAAATATATTCGCTCATTTTTTGTTGCCTCGGTAAATTTCAATCTTATAGCGATTTTGCAACGCTTCTAACAAATTTTCACGCAACAAATCATTTTTTAAATTTGAAGCATTTTCAGCAATTACTTCACGATACTCTTTTGCTTTTTCATCATTTTGTAACTTTTGCTCTGTTATTTTATAGATCATTGCACCATTTGAAAGCACTTTATAGCCACTCAAATTTGGTTTAGAATAAACGTGTGCCAAAAATTCACGACTATCGCGTTCATCTAAGTTCATAAAACTAGATGAATCAATAGATACAAATTCACCTTCACCCTTTGTTACATTGAAATCTTTTAACTCATCTTGTGCTGTTTTTTCCAGAACTTCAATACGTTTTTTCGCGATAAAATCCATTCTAACGCGAGATTTGGCATCGCTAAATTCCATTGGCTTTGGCTCATTAATTTTTGCGATTTTTACAATTAAAAAACCATCTTTATATTCAAAAGGTTTTACAATATCACCAGATTTTTTATCTGAAATTTCATTAACAGGAAAGTTGCTATCGCTATCTAAAATAAGCAAATTTTCACTGAAATTTAGCTTTGAATTTTTAAGTTTTAAATACTCTTTACTAGCAAATTTATTTGTAACAGATTTTGCATAATCTTTGCGAATTTGCGATAAAGACGAATTAAAATCTAAAATTTTACCATCGTTGTCTTGATATGAGCTTTTATGTTCATCATAATAACTCATCAACTCATCTTGCGTTGCATTTACTTCTTGATTTTTAACAAAATAAGTCTGCAAATCATAGCTTTTTTGAGTTAAATAACTATCTTTATGAGCTTTCCAAAACTCTTCTAATTCAATCTCACTAGCATTCACATCACTTGGCATCGGTATAAATTTTCCAGCAATTTTATCACTCATAAGAAATGCAGCTAAAAGCATATCTGTATCTTTTTTGCTAGGACTTAGAGTGATTGCGGTAAAAAGCTTATCCATGATAAGTTGCTTTTTTAAGCTCTCGATAAAATCTTTCTCATCTATACCATACTGCCTTAGCATTGCATTTAGCGCATTTTTATCAAATTTGCCATCATTTTGAAACTGTGGAAGCGTTGTAATGTATTTTGCAACCTCTTCATCGCTCACAGCAAAACCTAAATCTTTTGCGAAATTTACAAAAATAGTCTCTTTTATAAGATCATTTAAAGCTACATCCTCAAGCTTCATATTTTCAGCTTGTTCGCGAGTAAAATTTCCATTAGAAGTGTTTAGAAAATAGTTGTAATAGGCGTTATATTTATAATTAAATTCTTTGTAACTAATATTTTCACTGCCAACTTTCGCAACCGAAGTAGCTCTATTTACATTCATATCATATTGTCCCCAGCTAACTACGCCAGCACCAACAAACGCTATAGAAGCAATCCACATGGTCGGCACCAAGGATTTTCTATGTCTTTGCATCCAATCAATCATTATAATTTTTCCCCTATTAACTAACTAACGAAAAAGTTCGCTATTTTACTAAATTTATCTTAAATTCGCCTAAAAATCGGGCTAAAAACAGCTATCTTCTAACGCGTTATAACTTGTTAGTAAGATTTTGTTAGCACCTATTTATTTGCCATTTTTTCAAAAAATAGCACTTTAGAGCTATTCTCTAAAAGCGCAATATTTTTCGCAATATCATATGTATTTCTACCATAAGCATAGACGCCATAGCCCTTTATAACGGCAATATTACTCGAATTTTGAATAAAAACTTTATAAATTTCATATGGTGCACGCTCAGACCAATCATCAAATTGTCGTGGATCATAAATTTTAATTTTAGTAAAATTTTTATATCCTTGATAGTCTTTTGGCATTATAAAATCGTGGCTTAATGAATAAGAGATTGCAAATGGTGGCATTGCGTAAATTACATACCTAGCATCCGGAATATTTTTATAGATATTTTGATGAATATCGCTATCATCGCTGGCTTCATTCCATCGATAATCTTTTTTATCATATAGCAAAATCAAATCACTCTCGCCAAGACGATCAAAAATCGTCTCTTTTTTATTAATAATAAATTTATTATTCTCCATTTTTGCAGAAATTGAGCCGTGATAAACACCTAAAAATCCCATTTTAAACATCACAGATGAGATATTTATTATCTCCCAAATCGCGTTTTTCATCTCCATTTTTACGCCTTTAAATCAAAAAATTTCGCTATTATATGGATTTTAAAAAAACAAAAGGCAAACAATGGACGTACCGCACATTCCAGTTTTAGCAGATGAAATTTTAGAAATTTTCAAAAATACAAAAGGCAAAATTATTGATTGTACGCTCGGTTTTGCAGGGCATAGCGAAAAGTTATTAAAAAACAGTGAAAATATTGAAATTTTAGCCTGTGATAAGGATATTGAAGCTATAGAATTTTCAAAAAAACGGCTAGAAATTTATAACAAAAGGGTTAAAATTTACAAGAGCGATTTTGCAAATTTCTTAAATTTGCTTTCTGATGACGAGCTTAAAAATGTACGCGGAATACTTGCAGATATCGGAGTTTCATCACTTCAATTAGACAAAAATGAGCGCGGATTTTCTATTAAAAGTGACGCGCTTGATATGCGAATGGATAAGACACAAGAAAAAGATGCGAAATTTGTTGTAAATTTCTATCCGCAAGAGGAACTTGCACGCATTTTTAAAGAGTACGGCGAGATTCCAAATGCAAATTTTTACGCTAACAAAATTATCAAATTTAGACAAAACAAACAAATAGAAAGCGCAAAAGAATTAGCTGAAATTTTTGGAGAATCGCATATCAATAAACGTAGCGTAAGCACCGCAATTTTGGGATTTCAGGCGATTCGTATTGAGGTAAATGATGAGCTTGGGCAACTAAAAAATTTACTAACTAACGTTAGTAAATTGGCACCAAAAGGGGCGATTTTTGCGATTATTTCATTTCACTCTCTTGAAGATCGAATAATCAAAAATGCGTTTAAAGAGTGGGAAAAAAGTTGCATTTGTCCAGAATTTGCACTTAAATGTGAATGTGGAAACAATCATGCATTGGGTAAAATAGTTACAAAAAAACCGATAATTGCAACTTCAAAAGAGATAGCTAAAAATTCGCGAAGCTCTTGCGCTAAACTTAGAGTTTTTAAATTTAAGGATTAAAATTTGGAAAATACAAATTTCAATAACCAGCAAAATTTTACGCAAAATAATTCGACAAATCAAACACAAAATAATCAATATAATTCATCGAATGATTTTTCAGATTTGCAAAATAATCAAAATTTTTACGAAAAATCACTAAATTTGACACTTTATGATGGACTTATCGCTTACATTATTATATGTGTAATTATTTTGCTAATGGTTCCAGTGATCTACATCCGCAACGAGATCTATTTTTTAAGTAGAGATATCGCAGAATTATCCACTAAAAAATCTATTTTAACAGAAGAAAATCGCGATTTGAACAACAAAATAGAAGTAATGGATTACAAACATGAAATCTCC